>JACCSI010000372.1 GCA_013813075.1 Acidobacteriota bacterium
CGCGATCGTTCTCAGGACTCTGCGGTTGGCACGTCCGCTGTCAGCGACGACGATGATCAGGCGTAATGCGTTGAAACTGCCGCCATCCGGCGGACTCTCGGCAAGAAGGTGGCGGATAATTTGACGATAGCAACCGTCTTGAAAGTCAAGCGTTCTCTGGTTGAGCGATCTGCCGCCACGTCGTGTTCGTTCGCCTCATCGCATGGAGGATCGTCAGGAGTGTGCGCAGGCACGCGGTGCGCGCGACTGTCTTGGGTTGACCCGCAGCGATGAGTCGGCTTTGATGACCGTGTGGCGACGGGTCGCGACGAGCGTGCCCCTGTCGAGTACGGGCGCGGACCGGCGCGCGCCCACCCCACACGGTCCGCTGGCCTCTGAGCGACCCGCGATCCCGGGCGAGCGGCGCGACACCGCCCAGTGCCGCGATCGGCTGGCGGTGCAGCCGCCCGCGCTCAGGGAGATCGGCGAGGAGCGTGCGGCTCACGATGGGGCCGATAAGGAGCCTTCGGTTAACGCCCGAGACCCCAGCTAATACCGCCTATCGTCCGAGCGTTCTTGCGCTGCGACCACCCGGAGTCTATTCTGGGACTGGCGTCGAGACGGGCGACAGCACGGTTTCGTTTTTTGATTTGCCGTCAAACGATGGCTTGCAAGTGAATGGAGGATGACAATGCGAATGGTGTTTGCGTTCGCGGCGCTGTGCGCGGTGCTTGCGTTTCCTGCCGCTGCGGCGGCGCAGTTGGACACCGCGACGGTGATCGGCGCGATCGCCGACAGCCAAGGCGGCGTGCTGCCCGGCGTCACTGTAACGGCGCGGAATGTTCTGACGGGGTTTGCGTTTTCAGGCGTCACCGATGCCGAGGGACGCTACCGAATTGCGCTACTGCCCCCCGGCCGATATGAGCTCGCCGCGGAACTCCAGGGATTTACCAGGGTGCTCCGACAAGGCGTCACCTTGACCATCGGTTCCGAGGCGGTGATCAACTTCGAGCTGGCACCTGCGGGACTCGCAGAGGCGATCACTGTCACTGCAGACTCACCGGTCGTGCAGACGACGACCGCCACTGTGCAGAACACGGTGACGCGCGATCAGATCGATTTGCTGCCGCTGATCGGGCGCGACATCGAGAGCCTGCTGCGCCTGAGCCCTGCAGCGCAGAACAACAACGGAATCGCCTTCGCGGGTGCGCGCGGCCGATCGAATCAGTGGTTGATTGACGGCGTGGACAATAGCGCTGACATCACCGGGAACTCTCGATTGAGTCCGACTATCGACTCGATTCAGGAGTATCAGGTCCTCATCAACAATTACAAAGCCGAGTTCGGTCGAGCCACCGGCGGCATCATCAACGCCGTCACGCGCTCTGGCACGAACGATTTCAACGGCTCGGCCTTTTTCCTGTTTCGTGACGAGCGGTTCATGAGCCGGAGCCCATACGCCGTCCGTATCGAACCGGATGGCCGGCCGCGGCCCAAGGACCCGTTCCAGCGCATTCATTACGGCGGCACGTTCGGGGGACCGCTGGTGCGCGACAGGGTACACATGTTCGCGGCCTACGATCGGGAGGATCGCGACACGTTCACCTCTACGACCGGATCGTTCCCCGCCGCGTCGGCAAGTTTTTCAGACGCGACGCGTCAGTTCTTGGTGCAGAACGGGGTGGATCTCGCGCTCTTCGGCGCCGGTGGCACTAACTTGCGGTTGGTGCGGCCGGAGTTTGTCGATTCACACAAGCTCACCGCGCGCATCGATAGTCAGCTGACGTCCAGCCAGCTGGTCACCATGCGTCACCTGTTCTTTCACGAAGTCGAGCCCTCCGGATCGGCCACGCCGCCGACGGTTTTCGATTTGAGCGGCTCGAGCTCTCTCGATCGCGACAATTACTTCACGGCGAGTCACAAGTGGGTGATGTCGTCGAACCGGCTCAACGAAGCTTCGGTGCAGGTGGGCCAGACCCGGTTCGATTCGCGCGCATATCTCGGGATGCCCCGCGTGACCATCGGCGGTGGCGGCGTCTCACTCGGCGGCGATCCTGACGCCAATCAGGCGCGCACTGATTATGTCTATCAGTTTGTGGACACGATGACATGGATGCCGAGCAACCACCGGTTCGGCGAACACGTCGTCAAGGCCGGCGCGGACATCAAAGTGTTTCGGTCAGACGGTTACTTCGATTCGAACTTCCTGGGCAGCTTCAGCTTTCTGAACATGACGCGGTTCCTCGAGGGGACGCCGTCGACGTTCACTCAGCGACGTGGAAATACTCAGCTCGAACGTCCCAACGAGATTTACGGTTTCTTCATTCAAGACGACTGGCGCCCGCTGGCCAGCCTCACGCTGAACCTCGGGTTGCGCTATGACTATGAAGCCGCCAAGACCGAAGCGCTGCGAGAGATCGAAGGCACCGCGGGTCCAGGGGTCAGTAAGGACCGCAATAATTTCGGTCCACGGGTCTGGTTCGTCTGGGCGCCCGGCGGCGGGACGACGCAGGCCTTCTACGGTGGCGTCGGCTTGTATTACGACCAGGTCATTCTCAACGTCCAGGGCAATGTCCGATTTACGCCGCCCAAGACGGTCAGTGTACGCATCGACAACCCCAACCTGCTTTCGCCGCTGAGTGGGGTCACGAGCGTACCAGCCCCGTCAGTGCAGCTGCTCGATCCGAATCTCAACACCCCTTACAGCGTCAATGGATCGGTCGGGTACCGCCGAGAGCTTTTCACCAACCTCGGCATCGACATCAGCTACATTCATCGGCGCGAATGGGACCAGATTCTTCGCAACGACGACAACGCCGGTATCCCAGGGACGGCGAGGATCGACGGCACTGGCCGCGTGCGGCCGGATCCGGCGATCGACAGTCTGTTGATCTACCGAAATCAGGGTTTGAACCAGTATCGCGGACTGGTTGTCGACGTCCGCAAGCGTCTGAGCCACAACGTGCAGGGCGCGATCAATTACACGCTGTCAAAGGCACTCGATAACGGCGTCAACTTTCTTTCGAGTTATCAGGTGCCGAGCCGACCCGACCTCAACGATGGTCCGGGGACCGACGACCGGCGCCACCGCATCGCCAGCCACGCCGAGGTGAACCTGCCGTGGGACGTGCAGCTTGGAGTAATCGCGGAGTATCAATCGGAGGCACCGTTGAGCATCGTGGCCGGATTGCGTGATTTGAACGGTGACGGCGTTACCGGCGATTGGGTCAACAGTGCCCTCTGTCTCAATATTGCATGCGCCGGCTTCGACTACAGCCGCAATAGCGTGCGTGAACTGTCGACTGAGGAGGCCAACCGGTTACGGGACTTGTTCGGCCTGACACTAATTGACGACTTCGAGAATAATCCGAAGTACGTCAACGTCGACGCGACGCTGCAGAAGCGCTTCCGCTTCGGCAGGCACGGCTTCCGTGTGACGGCGGAGGCGTTC
>JACCSI010000386.1 GCA_013813075.1 Acidobacteriota bacterium
ACGTCCACGTCGATGCGGCGCGCGTCAACTGACGCGTCCGCCATCAACGCCGCCTTAACGTCGATGGCGTCTTTGGCGACGCCGGCCTTCTCGGTGATCTCGTCACCTGCGGCGACAACCGCCGCGCCGAGTTTCCGCGCCGCGCTGGCCGCCTCGGATGCGAGTTCCTTCGCCTTGACCGCCGCGGCGGCGCGCTCATCGCGCGAATCCACTTCGGCCTTGGCCGCGTCCTGCTTCAATCCCCGTGCGGTGTTCTCACAGGCACTGACGACGCCGATCGCCACGGCAGCGACGACGACCAGGAAAAATGCGTTGATGCTGGAGTGCGTTCGGGCCACTTTCCGTCCTCCTTGGGCTGCAAGGCACCTGCTGACGCTCGCCGGGGACGACTTCAAGGGTCATGCCAACGAGCGTCCGCAGGGCTAGGACGTCATCGCGTAGACCACGATGTTCACGCTGAAGCGGGTATTGTCCTGCCGTTGAAAGCGCTTGTTACGCCAGTCGAAGTCCCATTCGCAGCCGTAATCTTTGTTGGAGTAGAGCACGCCCAGCCGGCCCTGGTGTTCGATGCCGCGGAGATAATCGTGGACGAGGTCATCACCCCATCCGTTCAACTCGTGTGCGGTCTGTGGTGGGCCGTCGGCAAACTGATAGAACGCGCGATACAACGGGTGGGTCGGCGCGAGCTTGTCCAGCGTTCCCGGGCCTGGAAAAATCGTGCGCATCTCCTGCTCAAAGGACTGGGCGTAGAGCCCCGCGACGTCGTGATTGCAGTCGTCCGAGAACAGCAAGCCCCCATTCTCGACAAACCGGCGCAGCTGCTGCCGCTCCTGAGCACCGAAGCGCACCAATTTGTGCCCGGTCATGAATAGGAATGGAAAGGCGAGCAGCTCCTCGGAGTCTGCAGTGATGACAACTTCTTCCGGATAGACGCGGATGGTGGTGTATTCGACGATGGAGTTGAGCACGTTGGCGGCGACCTTGGGGTTGTAGTCCCAATCCCCGGAGTCGTAGCGGAGTCGCGCGAAGACGAATTCGGAGCCGCGCGGCCGTACCGCAAATTGCTCGAGGGCCGAACCCATCGACGCCAGTATACCTAGCCGTCGACAGGTTCGAGCCGCTCAGCTCACTTATGAACGCGGGCGAACGGTCAGCTGGTTGTCGATGCGATAACCCTCCGCTTCGCGGGCGGCAATCTTGCCGGCCGCGGTCTTCTGGGCCGCCGTCGCCACCGAACCTTTCAGCACCACGGTCTTGGTTTGATGCATGGTGTCGACGTTGATCTCGCTGGCGTCCACTGAGGCGTCAGCCATCAACGCGGTCTTGACGTCCATCGTTTCGGTCGCGGCGCCCACGACCGCACCGGCGTTACCCGCCGTTCGCTTGGCATCACTGGCCGCCTCTCGACCTGCTGCCCGGGCTCCGGCCGTTTCATCCTTGGCTTCAGCCTTGGCCGCGGCGGTCGCGTCCTTCGTGTCGGCTGTTGCTTCCGCGGCGTCTCGCTTGACGCCAGTTGCAGTGTTGTCACAGGCCGCGCTGGCCACGGCAAACGTCAATGCAGCGGTGAGAGCGAAAACTCAGTTATTTACCCGTTTCACGATAAGGCCTCCTTGCGGCGCCAACCTGTACGGCGGCGCGTTGCGGGGAAACCACTACAAGCGCCGTGCCAGTCGTCGCTGCGCATCAGTGGGGAACGTTCTGCCGTAGAGTCGTGGTGCAATTTTGTGTGCAGCCGGAGGAGGCACATCTTTACCAGCCTGCGGGTAAGATGGATGCGCACATGCCAGCCCCGGGACAACGCGTCCTTTTGGTCGACGACAACATCGATTCGACCGAACCGCTCAGCCTCTTGCTTCAGGCCAAGGGTCACGACACCCGTGTGGCCCTGGAAGGTGAAGGCGCCATCTCGGTTGCCGACGACTTTCACCCGAATTGCGTCGTGCTGGATCTGGGCCTCCCGGGTATGGACGGCTACGAAGTTGCGCGCCGCTTGCGGGAGCGTCCGTATGGCGACCAGCTGGTGCTGGTCGCATTGACGGGGTGGGCAGGCAAAGAGATCCGCACGAAAGCGGCCCAAGCCGGTTTCGACTACCACCTCGTCAAGCCGGTCAATTGGGAAGAGCTCGAACGTATCGTGACGGCATCGGATGCCCAATCGCGCCTTCGATAGCGGTCGACGCGCGCACCACCGCATCAAGCGACACGCCGGTCTCGACCCCCAGGCCATTCAGCATATAGAGCAGATCCTCGGTCGCTAAATTTCCCGTTGCGCCCGGTGCATACGGGCAGCCTCCCAACCCGCCGGCCGAACTGTCGAATGAGGTGACGCCGTGGCCGAGCGCGGCCAGCACATTCGCGAGGGCCGTCCCGCGCGTATCGTGAAAGTGCAGCGCCAGGTGGGGGAGTGCCACGCGGGGAATCAGTGCGTCCAGCAACCGTGACACTTGTCCTGGATGTGCAATACCGATGGTATCGCTGACCGCCACTTCGTAGGTGCCCAACTGGAGAAGGCGATCGGCCAGGTCGATGACGCGCTTCGGGTCCACCGGACCTTCAAACGGGCAGCCAAAGCTCGTTGACAAATACGCGCGCACGCGCCGACCCGCCTGCAGCGCAGCGTCCGTGACCTGACGATAGAGAGCAAACGACTCGTCGATGCCCTGGTTGAGATTTTTCCGGCTGAACGTCTCCGATGCAGCAGCGAAGATCGCAATCTCGCGCACCCCTGCCGAAAGGGCGCGATCAAGACCCGCACAGTTGGGCACCAGGGCGCTGTAACGCACCCCTGGCTCTTGCCTAATGCCCTTGAATACTGCTGCGGCATCGCCCATCTGCGGCACCCACTTGGGCGACACAAATGCCGAGACTTCGATCGCCTGGTGCCCGGCTGCGGTGAGGCGATTGACGAAGTCGATCTTGAGCGCGGTTGGGATCACCGCCGTCTCGTTTTGCAGGCCGTCCCGTGGCCCGACTTCCATGATGGTGACGCGTGGCGGCAGCGTCGTCATTGTCGGTCCTCTCCGGGTGAGCGTAGATTCCGCGCGCTTCCGCGCAACCCTGCGGGGGCTCCGTATCTACTGGCTGTCATTCTTCCAGAGCTAACAGGTTGACGCCCGGTTGCACCAGTTCTCCCGCCTTGCAATGAACGGCCCGGACCACGCCGTCACGGGGCGAGCGGATGGGGACCTCCATTTTCATGGCCTCGAGCATGACCAGGGTATCTCCTCGCTCGACCACGGCACCCGCCTCAACCATCACCCGTACGACGGTCGCCGGCATCGGCGCGGCAAGCTCGTGAACCGCCGAGCGCGCGCGCCCGCGTCCCTTGGACGGCGGCTCAAGCTTGGCGACTTGCCCCCCGACCCAGACCCACCGATTGTCGGGAGGGCCGGCAATCGCCACCGTCCAGGTAGTGGTGCCGTCGGAAACGCGGAACATTCCACGGCCAAGTGGCGCAACAGTCATCGCCGCCCCCAGCCTGTCACGGTATCAAACGGATCGGACGAGGCGGGTAGGGCCCCCCGAGTGGATTGATCGGGGATGCCCTCGCTGTGTGCCAGCGCCGCAGCCAGCACAGCTTCGGGCATCCCGCGGTTCATGTATTCGCGAAGCACGGCGCCCTCGGCGTCCAGAAAGCCGGTATCGATGTCCCCGGCGATGAATCGCGGGTGTTGGAAGAGTGCGAGCAGGAACGCGATATTCGTATGGATGCCGAGCACGATGAACTGACGCAGTGCCGCAGTCGTGCGGGCGATCGCCTGCACGCGGTTTTCAGCCGTCACGATCAATTTCGCCAGCATTGGATCGTAGAAGACCGACACCTCGCTGCCTTCCACCACCCCCGCATCGATGCGAATCCCCGGACCGTGCGGTTCGCGGTACACCAACAGCCGCCCGGCTTGCGGCAGAAAGTTCTGGGCGGGATCCTCGGCGTAAATGCGACACTCGATTGCGTGGCCGCGCTGCGATAGCTGGTCCTGCGTCCACGGCAGCGGTTCGCCGCCGGCGACACGCAGCTGTGCGTGGACCAGGTCGACGCCTGCGACGAGTTCCGTCACCGGGTGCTCGACCTGAAGGCGAGTATTCATCTCCAGGAAAAAAAACCGCGCGTTGTCGCCCTCGCCTTCCAGCAGAAATTCGACCGTCCCGGCATTCACGTAGCCGGCGGCCCGCGCCGCAGCGACCGCTGCGTCGCCC
>JACCSI010000412.1 GCA_013813075.1 Acidobacteriota bacterium
CGCATACTCCTCACGGAAGCGTTCGCGCAGCCACGTGCTCACGAGGTTCAGGCTGAACGTCATCAGGAAGAGCAGCATGCCCACCGCGAAAATGGTCCGGTACTCGAGCGTGCCCTGCGGCGTGTCACCGAGGCTGACCTGCACGATATAGGCGGTCATGGTTTCAATCGGGACCAGCGGGTTGGCCGTCAGCCGCGGCTGCTGGCCCGCGGCAATGGCCACAATCATGGTTTCTCCAATCGCGCGCGACACCGCCAGGATGGACGCCGCGGTAATGCCCGAGAACGCGGCCGGCACGACGACGCTCAGCGACGTCTGCATGCGCGTCGCCCCGAGCGCATACGCGCCTTCGCGCAGCCCGCGCGGCACCGCGCGCATCGCGTCCTCAGAGAGTGACGACACCAGCGGCAAGATCATGATGCCCATCACAATGCCGGGGCTCAGCGCGTTGAAGCCGGCGAGGCCGGGAATCAGTGGCTGCAGTAACGGCGTGACGAACATCAGCGCGAAGTAGCCGTAAACCACCGTCGGCACGCCCGCCAGAATCTCGAGGATCGGTTTGACAATGCGCCGCAGCCCCTCGGGCGCATACTCACTGAGATAGATCGCGCTCAACAGGCCCATGGGCAGGGCGACGACCATGGCGATTGACGACACCAGCACCGTGCCGGCGACCAGCGGCAGCACGCCGAATCGCTTGTTCGCAAAGAGGGGTGTCCACTCGGTGCCCGTGAGGAACTCGACCAGCGAGACCTCTCGCAGAAACCCGAACGTCTCGAACGCGAGCACCATGATGATGCCCGCCGTGGTCAGGACCGAGACGACTGCACAAAGGAACAGCAGCCACTCGACGACCCACTCGCTCGGCCGCTTAGTGCCGTTCTTTGGCAAGCAGCTGCTCGATCGTCATGCCGATTTGAGAGTTCCCGTCACCAAACAGCGTTCCGGGCCGGCGGGTCTTGAAATG
Organism: Acidobacteriota bacterium; assembly: GCA_013813075.1. Taxonomy (GTDB): domain Bacteria; phylum Acidobacteriota; class Vicinamibacteria; order Vicinamibacterales; family UBA2999; genus JACCSI01. The sequence continues at coordinate 968 of JACCSI010000412.1, forward strand.
CTGTCCGACGAGGCGATACCCCTCGTCCCCGAGCTGCACGTAGCCGACTTCCTCGGCCAGCGTGGCGGCGTTCGCGATATAAAAATCCATAAAGCGCTGGATTTCGGGTCGCGCCAGCGCCTTCTCGCTTACGTACACGAACAACGGCCGTGCCAGTGGTTGGTAGGTGCCCGTCCGAATGGTGTCGAAGCTCGGCACGATCGCGCCGTCGCCATCCTCCGCCTTCTTGTTATCAACTGGCACCACTTTCAACCGTTGCTGGTTCTCCCGGAAATAGGCAAACGGCAGGAAACCAAGCGCCAACTCGTCGCTGGACACTCCTTGCACGAGGACATTGTCATCTTCGCTGGCGGTAAAGTCGCCGCGGCTGGCGCCCTCCTTGCCCACGATCGCTTCGGTGAAGTAGTCGTACGTCCCCGAGTCCACGCCCGCGCCGTAGAGATGGATCTCGCGGTCCGGCCAGCCCTTGCGCACCTGGTTCCAGCGCATGACCTTGCGCTGGGCGTCGGGCGCCCAGAGTGCACGCAATTCGTCAACGGTGATGTCATTGATCCACGTCGCCTTGGGACTGACGACCACGGCGATACCATCGTAGGCAATCGGTACTTCGAAGAAATTGATGCCGCTGGCCTTGCACGCCTCGATCTCCGTGGGCCGAATCGGCCGCGACGCATCGTTGATGTCGGTCTCACCGCGGCAGAACTTCTGAAAGCCGCCGCCAGTTCCGGATTGACCGACGGTGACGCGGACGCCACGTTCGGCCTTCTGGAATTCTTCGGCCACGGCTTCGCTGACCACGAAGACCGTGCTCGAGCCGTCGACCTTGATATCAGACGCGGCCGTCCCGTCTGCGTTTGGGGAGGTTGATCCGGCGCCCCCACACGCGGTCGACAGGGCGAAGGCGGCCAGGATCCCCAGGCGATGAAGCAATGACGCACTCATGCCTCCACCGTAACCGTGGGCAATTTCGCCCCAGTTTCGGAGTTGTAAATTTAGTGTAACGTCGGTGACAAACACACTCAGAGGACCAACCCACGCAACACGCCGACAGGCGAGGCGCTGGGCGCGTGGACTAGGTTGGTCGGCGGCGCTTGCCGCTGGATTTGACGGATTCGTCCGGCTCTTCGAGGTGGTGGGACACGATCTTCGCCGGGCGCCCGAGCGCTTTTTCGAGCGCCGGCAGTTGGCGAGTGGCCGCCCACACTTCAAGCTCGCTGTCGCCCGCGCCAAAGACGTCGAGCCGCATGGTGCCCATGCGCTCGTGCACATCGACTTTCTTGATCACCCCGTTGCGGCTGCGGTCGAGCGACTCCGCGGTGCGCAGAAAGGCGGCGAGCACGCCCAGGGTCTTTTGCAGTTTACGCGGCAGGTCACTGACGCCCAGATGCTTCCGCGCCGGCAGTGCGCGGCGGTGATAGCGCGCGACCAGCGCGATGATCTCGATCTCTTCAGGCTCGAAGCCGCGCAGGTCGCCGTTTTTAATCAGGTAGTACGAATGCCGGTGGTGCTTTTCGTAACTGATGTGGTTGCCGATGTCGTGGAGCAGCGCGGCGTACTCGAGCCATTCCCGCTCGCGGTCGCCGAGATGGTGCATGCTCATGGTCTGGTCGAACAGCGACAGGGCCAGGCGGGTCACCCGCTTCGAGTGCTCGGCCTCCCAGTTGCACCGTTCTGCGAGCTCAATGGCTGAGCGCCGACGCACATCGGGGTAGCGTTCGACGCGCGCGATTTCCGACCGATGGCGGTGGATGTAGTCCAGTACCAATCCCTCGCGCAGGGCGAGGTCGCACAACGTGATCTCGCTGACGCCCAACTTGCGCAGAATCGTGTCGAGCAGCACGGCTCCCGCCACCGTCAGATCAGCGCGGCGCGGATCCAGTCCCGGCAGGTGCAAGCGCTCCTGGAGATCGAGTGTCGTCGCGAGCTTGCGAAAGCGTCGAATGCTCTTCGCAGGCACCCGGAGGTTGCGTGTTTCGGCGGGAACGCTGCCGCGGTCGATGGCGGTCGCCACCGTGCCGATCGACAGAATCGTGCCCGAGGTGCCGATCACGCGATCGAATCCCGCGTGCACCACGTGGCGGAGATACTGGTCGACTTGTGCGCCGATGTGCTTGGTCAGCTTGCGCTCGTCGCGGCGATTGAGCGGGTCCGAACTGACGAAGCGCTCGGTCAGGCGAATGACGCCAATCTTGAAGCTGCGCGCGAACTGCACCTGCGGGCCGACGCCGCGTGTAATTTCGACGCTGCCGCCGCCAATGTCGATGGCCACCGTCGACTTCGGCGTGTCGACGCCATACACCGCAGCCATGTGGATCAGGCGCGCCTCTTCAGTGCCGGTGATGACACGAGGCCGAATGCCGGTGGTGCGCTCGATGGCCTTGAGAAACTCGCCGCCATTTTCGGCTTCGCGCGTCGCACTGGTGGCGGCGGCGAGAATCGCGTCGACTCGATGTGATGTGGCGAGACGTTCGAATTTCGACAATGCCTGCAGCGCGGACGTCATCGCCTCGTGTGTCAGTTTCTTCCCATCAAGGCCGCCGGCGCCGAGCCGGACCATCTCCTTTTCACGATCGATGACCTCAAAGGAAAAGTCCGGGCGCACTCGCACCACAATCATGTGAACGGAGTTGGTACCGATATCGATGGCGGCAAGACGCATGAGCTGTGAAGCGTATAATCCAGCAGGATGCAGAATCCATAGAAATCCAGCATGGACCACCGCGCGGCGCTTCTCGGGCTGCTGAAGCAGCGACTGACCACGTTGATTGACGCGATGCCCGCGGCTCAGGCGGGCGACATGCGATCGGTCCATCAAGCGCGCGTCGCCACCCGTCGTCTTCGCGAAGCGCTCCCGGTCCTCCGCACATCCGTCAACACTCAGACGCTCAGGCGCGTCAAGCGGCAGGTGCGCCGGATGACGCGAGCGCTGGGTCCGGTCCGCGAGCTCGACGTCGCCCTGTTGCAGCTCGACGAGCAGTCGGCGCACAGCGTCGTGTCGACGCGGGCACTGGCGCGGGTGCGTCAATCCATGGCACGCGAGCGGTTGAAACGCCGGCGCGACATGCTGGCCGCCATCACACCAGGGAAAGTGGAGAAGCTGCGCCATCGTCTTGGGCAGGTCAGCTCGGGGAGCGAAGCCGCCAAACCCGCAGCAGCGCTGCACGAGGTGCAGCTGCTGGTGGACCGACGTGCTCGCCGCCTCACCGCGTCCATCGAACGAGCCGGTGGCTTGTATTTGCCCGACCGTCTGCACGCCGTGCGAATCGCTGCCAAGAAACTGCGCTATGCGCTGGAGATCGATCGTGAGTTGAAACGATCGCGCGCCACCGCACGCATCGCCCAGTTGAAGCGCCTGCAGGACTTGCTGGGCCGGATGCACGATTTCGAGATTCTCATCGACCGCACGCGTCAGGTACAGGCCGACGTCGCCCGCACCGATCGCAGGCTGACGACGGAACTCGATGTGCTTATTCTGAACCTGGAAGAAGCGTGTCGACGGGAGCACGCCACCTATATGCGGCGACGGCCGTCGATTGTGAAGTTGTGTGAGACCCTGAAGCCTTCCGAATCCCTCACCTCGTCGGCCGTGGCCTGACCACGCACCTGTTATGGCCGCCACCATCGAGCTTTACCTCGTTCGTCATGCAGTTGCTGCCGAGAGAGGGCCGAACTATCCCGACGACCGCCAGCGCCCGCTGACCAGCGAGGGCGTCTCTCGTTTCAAACAAAGCGTCGAGGGGTTGAAGGGATTTGACGTCAAACTCGAGCTGATCGTGACAAGTCCGTTGGTGCGTGCGACTCATACCGCGGAACTGCTGGCGGCGGGCATCGGCGGCAAGCCGCGGCTTGAGTCGCTCGATGCGCTCGCGCCGGGCGGACGCATGGCACACGTGCTCGAGGCGGTGACGAAATATTCGAAACGGGCCAGTCACATCGCCCTCGTCGGTCATGAACCAGACCTTGGCGAGCTGGCCGCGCGATTGCTGCGCTCGCGTGGTACGGTCGAGTTCAAGAAGGGCGCGGTGTGCTGTCTCGAACTTGATGGCGCGATGCCCAACGGCCCGGGCACGCTGAAGTGGCTGCTGCCGCCGCGGGCGCTTCGTAAGATCCGCAAATGACCCGCGCGGTCGTGGTCATCAACCCGCTGTCGGGACACGGCCGCTACGAACAGCAAATCCACGAGCACGCGCGTCTGGCGTGCGACGTCCTTGCCGGGCACCACATCGAAGCGACGGTCCGGCCGACGACCAAGGGTGGCGACGCCCGCGCGTTTGCGAAAGAGGCGGCCGACGCCGGCTGCGAGCTGGTAGTGGCGTGGGGCGGTGATGGCACCGTCAACGAAGCGGCCGGCGCGCTCGTGCACACCGACGTGGTGCTTGGCATCGTGCCAGCCGGCTCCGGTAATGGCCTTGCATCGGACTTGGGCATCCCGTCCGACCCCCACGCGGCGCTGACGCTTGCGGCGGCCGGGCGCACCCTGGCGATTGATGCCGGTCAGGTCGACGATTGCCTGTTCTTCAACATTGCTGGGATCGGCATCGACGCCGTCATCGCCGCGCGCTTCGCCGAACGCGGGTTGCGCCGCCGTGGACTTGCTGGATATCTGACGCTGAGCGGCGCCGAGTTGATGCGCTACCGCTCGCAGGTCTACACGCTGACGCTGGACGGGGAGCCTGCAGAGCAGCGTGCCATGCTCGTGGCCGTCGCCAATGGGCGACAGTACGGCAACCGCCTGTTCATCGCGCCAGGCGCGCAGCTTGACGATGGCCTGTTTGAAGTTGTCGTGGTCGAAGAGTTGTCGTTGCTGGCGATCGCGTGGCGCTTGCCGTCGCTCTTCCGTGGAACGCTGCAACCCGGGCGCGGCGTCTCGATGACTGCCGCGAAGACGGTCCGCATCAAATCCTCCGGCCCGATTCCATATCACGTAGACGGAGAGCCGCGGCTAGGGAGTGACGAGCTGTCGATCGTGATTCACCCCGGTGCATTGCGGGTGCGCGCTCCGGCACGTTAGGCTTATCAAGGCGCGCGACCGGCAATCAGCAAAAAGTCTCGGATTTCCGGCCTGTTTTTGCATTTGCCCAAATCCGTTACGCCGAATTTACAGCGTCGCAAGCGTCGATTGGTGAAGGATCGTGAACGATGATGGCCTTCTCCAAGAGTATTCGCAAGGCGGATCGCATCCGCCGATACATCATTCAGACGACCGACGCCGGCTGGGAAGTCCGAGAAGAACAGGACCGCGAGGTCGTGCGCCAAGCCTGGTATCAGGATTGGCACCGGGTCGAGCGTGCGCGGCGCGCGTTCGTCATCTCGATGACCTCGTTGCGCAACGAGGGCTGGACGGAAACCGACTAACGCCCCGCCCCGCTTCCGCGGGTTCTGCGAATGCAGAGTGCCCGAGACAGCCTCGTCGACGACACGCCGTCACCGCCCCTTCAAAACAGGTGAGCTGCGGGGTCGTTATTCGACGAAGCGGTAGCCCAGGCCGACAACCGTTTCAATCTGGCGGCCTGCCGCTTTGAGCTTACTGCGGAGGCGTCCGACGTGGACGTCCACCGATCGCGTTTCGATGAAACGCTCGTAGCCCCATACGCGTTCAAGCAGTCGATCACGCGAGAGCACACGGTTGCGGTTGTCGACCAGATAGCGGAGCAGTTCGAACTCGCGCCGTGTCAACCGAATCGACTCGCCGTCAACCGTAATGTTCACGGCATCGAAGTCCGCCATCAAGTGCTGCCCGCGATAGACGGCCGGCGCTTCGGGTTCGTCACGGCGGCGTCGCAGCACGGCACGGACGCGCGCCGCCAGCTCGCGGGTGCTGAAGGGCTTGGTCACGTAGTCGTCGGCCCCGGCGTCGAGCCCGACCACGCGATCGCTTTCCGTCGAGCGCGCGGTCAGCATGATGATCGGGACGTGCCGCGTTGCTGGCCGCGACCGAAGCAGCCGGCACACCTCGAGACCGCTGACTGCGGGGAGATTGAGGTCGAGCAGGATGACCTCTGGTGGGCGTTCCGCGGCGGCTTTCAGCGCCGCGTCGCCGCTGTAGGCAATCTCGACGTCGATATCTCCGCCCCGCTCGAGCGTGTGCTTGATAAGGTCGGCGATATCTCGTTCGTCTTCGACGACCAGGACACGTGGGCGGTTTTGCGTGCGCGGTGCACCGGGACGGGTGCGGCTGGTCACCGCCGATCCCTCGGGAGAGGCGCTTTGAGCGCTGTTATGTTGCATCGATCCGTGACTCTCACGGTATCGAAACCGCATTTCCTCGCCGTGACGAAGCGGTTAAATGTTGGTTACACAGCCGTCTCAGAGCTCGAAGCCGGCCGGAATGACCGCGTCCTTGGCGACGATGATGATGCCGTCGCGGATGAACACGCCGTCACCGTCGTAGGTCTGCTGCCGTTTCTTATTGATCAGCCTGGCACCTTCACCGATGCGCGCGTTCTTGTCGACGATCACCCGATCGAGCTCCGCGTGAGGCCCGATGCCGTCAGGCGCCGGCCGGGAGGGGGACTCGTAGAGATCGGCGCCCAGCAGGACGCACCGGTGCAGCCGCGTGCCATTCTGCACAATGCTGCGAATGCCGACGACTGACTCGGACACCTGGCAGCGATCCAGGAAACTGCCTTCGGCGATCAGGCCGCTGCGCACTGTGCAGTCGATCAGTCGTGCGGGCGACAAAAAGCGCTGGTGCGTATAGATCGGACGCGTCGCGTCATAAAAGCTGAAGGGTGCGCCCTGCTGTGTCAGTGCGATGTTCGCGTCGTAAAAGTTGCCGACCGTACCGACGTCCGCCCAGTAGCCGTCAAACAGGTACGCCGAGACGCGATAGTGGCTCAGCGCGGCCGGGATGAGTTGGCGGCCGAAGTCGTTACCGGCCTGGTCGAGCATTTCCAGCAGCACGCGCCGCGAGAACAGGTAGATGCCCATCGACGCAATGAATGGCTTGTCGTCCGTGGTCTCCAACAGCGTCGACCCGTCGGGCGCGCTGCTTTTCATTTCGCTGAGCCGTGCCGCCGTGGGCTTTTCTTCGAACGCCGTGATCTGTCCGGATCGATCGAAGGTGAAGATGCCCATTGCGGTGGCGTCGGCCGCCGTCGAAGGCAACGCCGCAATCGTGATGTCGGCCTTTTGTTCGCGGTGGGCGTTGAGCAGCGCCACGTAGTTCATCCGGTACAGATGATCCCCCGCAAGGATCAGGTAATAGTCGGCCTCATGTGCGGCAAAGTGACGGCGCGCCTTGCGCACCGCGTCGGCCGTCCCCTCGAACCAGGCGGCGCTGTCGGGTGTCTGCTCGGCCGCGATAATTTCGACGAACCCGTCGGAGAACAAGTCCATCCGGTAGGTGTTGCTGACATGACGGTTGAGCGATGCGGAGTTGAACTGCGTCAGCACGTAGATTCGCCGGATGTCGGCGTGCAGGCAATTGCTGATCGGCACATCGATGAGGCGGTACTTGCCGCCGATAGGCACTGCGGGCTTGGCGCGGAGATGGGTCAGCGGAAACAAGCGACTGCCTTGTCCGCCTCCCAGAATGAGTGCGAGCACGGACCGCATGCGACCAGAATACTGCATGCGTCTGTTGCCCTGACCGTCGCGGCCCGTACCCATCACAGGCCCAGGGCGCCGGCGGGGAGCGCCGGTTTCGATTGACCGAGTGCCGCAGAGAATCGAGGCGCCCCGATTGGGCGATGCGCGCAGACGATCTGATCGCGAAGACGTGTTCGTGGTAACGCAGTGCTGCCACGTCACGCAGTTGTCACCCAGCCCGCGTATGCTGTCTTTCCGATTGACGATCAGCGTCATCGTCTGCGCGTACAACGAAGAAGCGTTCATCTGTCCGTGCCTGCATTCGTTGTTGGCGCAAACGCCGAGTACGGCCGGTCCGGGGCGCAGGTCAATGTTGCACCAAATCCGGAAGTGCGCGTCCCCGTGGCTCGATATTCGAGTATCACGCGACAAGCGGTTCGACGAAGCGCCGTTCAATCTTGTCGGGGAGCTTCCCGAATGTCGGCGCGACAATTTCGGTGCCGCCATGGGGGACCCGTGCTGCCGGGCCGTGTGTTCTTTTTCGGCGCCTACGAACACCTGCGCCGTCGCGAAGGCGCCGCGTCGCTGACCACGGTGTCCGTGCCCACGGCGCTGGAGCGCGAGGGCGACTTCAGCGAATCACCCGGCGGCGGCATTTTCGACCCCGGCACCTCGAATACC
>JACCSI010000445.1 GCA_013813075.1 Acidobacteriota bacterium
CAACCCCCTCCGTACCGCCCAGGTCCTGTCGCTGACCGAGCGCGTCGATCTCTCCCAACACAACTACACGGCGTTTCTCAACGTGCTGGCCTTACCGCTGATTCCCTGGCTTGGCGTCGTTAGCTCCTTCAACATCGTCTACCTGCTGACGACAATTCTCACGGCGTTGTGCACGTATGCGCTTGCCCGGCGGGTGACGCCGGCAACCCGTGGGGAAGCGTGGCTTGCAGGATTGGCGTTTGCGTGGTCACCGGCACTGGTTGCACGCGGAACGGGACACTTCAGCCTCGTGGCGGCGGCGCCACTGGCCGCATTCCTCCTGTGCTTGATCAACGCCGACCGCTCGCGCCGGCCGCGTGACGCAGCAGTCGCCGGCCTGTGTATGGCGTGGGCGGGGTTCTGCGATCCGTACTTTGCGATCTACTGTCTGATGATCGCCAGCGCCTATCTGATGCCACACGTCGCGCGCATCAGTTTCAGTACCGCGAGCGCGCCCGCCTCGTTGCGATGGATGATGAACATCCTGATCGTGTCGGTGGGCGGCCTGGTGATCGGACTCCTGGTGGGACCGGGGGGGCGATTCGACGTGTTCGGCGTGCCGATCAGCGTACGCGGATTGTATACGCCAGTCTTCGTGCTGACAGTGCTGGTGCTGGCCCGCGTGGCGATTCAAGTGCGACCGCACGTGTGGGTCCCGACCTGAGGCTGGTCGCCAGCCGCGGTCCGCGCGCTTATTATCGGCATCATCGCGTGCGCAGGTCCGCTGGCCCCGGTGCTGTTCGGGCTGGGCACCAGCGTCGTGAACGGCCGCTTCGTGAGCCCCCCGACGCTGTGGCGCAGCAGTCCACGGGGCGTCGATCTGCTCGGCCTGTTCGAGTTCAACCCGAACCACCCCGTCTCACGCTGGCTGATCGATCGCCAGGCCGCTGACGGCGCAGTCTTTGTTGAATACACCGCGGCATTCAGTCTGGTGGCGCTGGCGGTGGTCGCCGTCGCCGTGTGGCGTACGGGCTACCGTCCCCGGCCGGGATGGATCTGGCTGACCGTGGGGTTTGCGGCGCTTGCACTCGGACCTTTTGTGTATGTCGGCGGCGTCAACACGTACATACCCGGGCCATGGTCGCTGCTGCGCTATGTGCCGATCGTAGGGTCGGCGCGAACGCCGACACGATTTGCCATCGTGGCGGCGCTCGGACTCGCGATTCTGCTTGCCGGAGCGCTCGCAGCCATCGGCCGCCGCTACCCGCGGCAGCGGCGTCTGGTCACCGCTGTGGTCGGTCTGATGCTGGTCATGGAATTGTCGCCCGCCCCCCGACGGCTGTATTCGGCGAGCGTTCCCGAGTTCTACCAAGTTGTCGCGCGCGATCCGCGGCCGGTGCGGGTGCTGCAACTCCCATTTGGCGTGCGCGACGGCACGTTCACCGCCGGCAATTTCAGCGCGCGCTACTTGTTTTTTCAAACCGTTCATGGGAAGCGGCTGATTGGCGGCTACCTGTCGCGCATTTCCGCCGCGCGCGTGCGGGCCGTCCGTTCGCAGCCGACACTTGATGCGCTCGTCACGATGAGTGAAGGGACCACCTTGGCGCCCGCGCACGCCGCATGGATTCGGGCCCGCGGCCCGAGCTTCATTCGTAACGCCAATATCGGCTACGTGGTCATCAACAGGCAGGCGGCGTCATCCGACCTGGTCAACTTCGCGATCGACGCCTGGCAGCTCGAGGAGCTGGCGCGCGAGGGAGAATGGGGCCTGTACCGCCCGGTGATATCCTCGGAGTGAATGCGTGCGTTGTTCGCTCTGGTGTTTGCTGCCTCCGGTGCGGCGGCGCTGATCTACGAAGTTACCTGGACGCGTCTTCTCACTCTGCAGCTCGGTCACGGTGTCGCGGCAGCGAGCACCGTGCTGGCGGCCTTCATGGGCGGCCTTGCCCTTGGAGCAGCGGTCGGTGGCCGCGTCGGTGGACAGTTACACCCGGCGCGGGCACTGCGCGTGTACGCCGCGCTCGAAGTCGCGATTGCGGTGCTGGCCCTCGTGTTGCCTTTCGAACTCAGAGCGCTCGATCCCCTGCTCACACACGCGTATGCGAATGGTGCGGGCGGCACCACCTATGTCGCGCTTCGTTTTGTGACCAGCCTCCTGCTGCTGACGGTACCGGCAGCCGCGATGGGCGCGACGTTTCCGATCGCCTCACGATGGTTCGTTCAGCACGCGGGTCAGGCGGCGCGTGATGCGGGCGCGTTGTACGCGTCGAATACGTTGGGCGCCGCGATTGGTGCACTGCTGGCCGGATTCCTCCTGCTGCCCTTCCTCGGGTTGACCGGCGCGACGTGGGTCGCAGTGGCGCTGAACATCGCCGCCGCCGGTGCCGCCTGGTTCATCGCAACCTCCGTCCCCCTCGCCACCCCCGTCCCGATCAGCGAAACAAGCAGACTCACGAGGCGCGGGCACGCCTCGCGTCCCAGCAACCCTAAAGCGGTGAGCCCACCTCTCGAGCCAAGACCCGCGCATCTCTTGTTGGCGGCCTTCGCGTTGGGCATTTCCGGCTTCGCCTCTCTCACCCTTCAGGTCGTCTGGACGCGCCTCCTGGCCATGATCCTTGGCCCGACCACCTATGCATTCAGCACAATGGTCGCGATTTTCATCGCCGGCCTGGCTGTCGGCGCCGCCGTGGCCTCTCGCCTCGCCGCACGCACGCCGCAGCCGCTGGCGGGTCTGGCTCTGTGCCTTGCGGTGTCGGTCGGGTTCGCGGCTGCGGCGGCGGGACTGGTGGACCGTGGGCTGCTGGCCGTCGCGGATATCGTGTCCCAACCCGGAGTCACGTTTACGCAAGTTGTCCTCCGGCAGGCGGTGCTGGCAATAGGTCTGCTCGCCCCGATGACCATTGCCTTTGGCGCCGCGTTTCCGTTCGCGGTGGCGGCGGCGACGCGCAACGACGCCACCGTCACCGCCGACCTGGGGTTCATCTACGCGGTCAACACCGCAGGCGCGATCGCGGGCGCACTGCTCGCCGGCTTTGTCTTCATTCCCAGTCTCGGGCTGCACAACACCATTCGGCTGGTGACCATCGTCGGCGCGCTCGGCGCGCTGGCCATCGTGGGCAGCGGCCGAGTACACGGACGGGCGCGCATCGTCGCCGCCGTCGTCTCGCTGGCAGTCGCGGGTTTGGGTATTCTGCTGCCGCAGTGGGATCGGCTGCTGCTGTCGAGCGGTGCCTACAAGTATGCCGCTGTGATGCAGCTGCCGGACATTCGGGTTGGCTTGGGCGCTGGCGACTTGCTGTATTACGCCGAAGGGGCGAGCGGTACCGTGGCGGTGCGCAAAGTGGGCGGCACAACGTCGTTGGCAATTGACGGCAAGGTGGACGCGTCAAACGCCGGCGATATGCTGACGCAGCGGCTGCTGGCGCATGTGCCGCTGTTGCTGCATCCGGCGCCCAGTACCGTTGCCATTTTGGGTCTGGGGAGCGGCGTCACGCTCGGCTCGGCGTTGAAACATCCCATCGGTCGTGCAGACGTCCTGGAGATCTCGCCGGAAGTCGTCGAAGCCTCACGCTATTTCGACGTCGAAAACCACGGCGCACTCGTCGACCCGCGCACCCGAGTCATCGTCGGTGATGGCCGCACCCACCTGCTGCTGACGCGCGAGTATTACGACGTCATCATCTCGGAGCCGTCGAATCCGTGGATGGCAGGGATCGCGTCGCTCTTCACCCGCGAGTTTTTTCAAGCGGCCAAGAATCGGCTGTCGCCGGGGGGAGTGTTGTGTCAATGGGCACACACCTACGACATCAGCACCGCCGACCTGCAGTCAATCGTTGCCACCTTCATCTCGGTCTTCCCCGAGGGAACACTGTGGCTTGTCGGTGACGGCGATGTGTTGCTCGTGGGTTCCAACGAGGCACTCGACGATCGCGTGCAGGCTCTCGCGCAGAGCTGGAAGCGGCCAGGCGTCGCCGCCGATCTGGCCTCGGTCGGTGTTCTCGATCCGCTTCACGTTCTGTCGCTGTTTGTCGCATCGGGTGCCCGACTCGCGGATTGGTCCGCCGGCGCGGCCGTGCAGTCGGACAACCGCGGCGCCCTGGAATTTTCCGGGCCGCAAAGTGCGTTCGTGCAGACCACCGCCGACAACGCGACGTTACTGCGCCAATTGATGGCGCAGCCGGGTGGACGTCCGGCAGCAGTCGAAGAAGCGCTGTCCAAGGCGGCCGCCACGCTGGTGCGCGATCGCGGCTGGATGCTGTTCCAGGCCGATGCGTTTAGACCGGCGTATGCCGATTTCATACGCGCCGTCGAGGCTGACCCCACCGACGCGCGGGCACTGGATGGCCTGGTCCGGACATCGGCACCACTGCGGCGCGGCGCGGACACCCAGGCGTTTCTGAGCAGAATCGCCGCCGATCCGACGTATCTGGCGGCCAAATTGGCGCTGTCACGACTGCTGGCTTCGAACGGTCACTACGACCAGGCCGCCGCGATTCCCTTCGGCATCGTCCAGCGCGATCCCAGTAACGTCGCCGCGCTGGAGCAACTCGCGTCGGTCCTGTCGGACGTGGGTGATGTGGAGCGGATGAAGCCGATCGTCGCCCGCCTTCGCACGGTGGCGCCCGCCAGCGAGGCGGCGCATTATTACAGCGCAGCACTCTTGTTCATGGAGGGTCGCATTGATCTCGCCATCATGGAAGCACGGCGGGTTTTGGCGGTGAATCCGCAAAGCGCCAAGGCGCACAACCTGGTCGGGGCGTGTCTGGCCAGCGCCGGCCAACGCGATGATGCACGACGGGCGTTTCAGGCGTCGCTCGCCGCCGACCCTCGTGATCCCGCCACCTATACCAACCTCGCGACGCTCGAAGTGCAAGCCGGCAACCGCGTGCTAGCGGCCAAGTACTTCGCCGAGGCGTTGACGCTTGATCCCACCAACGACGCCGCGCTCCGCGGATTTGCCGCCATCCAAAGTGACGAACTTTGATCCAAAACGTCCGCGCTTTGTCACGGCGGGATCTAGTCTTAGACGCCGTCTATTCACATAGCTGTGCAAATTGGCAGGTTGTCGCAGCGCGTCCTGGCGCGGCACTGGAATTGCTTCGAACGGTCGGCGGAGACCACCATGAGCGTCGTTCGACTCCTCGGCTTTGCAACACTCACCTGCGGGTGCGTCGTCGGCCGGTACCGTGATGTGGGCAGCACGCGGGAAATCGTTTACGTCGAAGAAAAAGGGACCGGGTGCGATAGCCACGCGCATCGCCGGAACCTCACCGTGTCGGCCCAGCGCGAACGATTCGCGTCGGCAGCGTCGACGATCGCGCACGCCTAGCCACGCGTCGACACGCCTAATCCGAGCAGTCCCTCCAGTGCCGCCTTGTACCCGGTCGCCCGACCCGGTACAATCCGTTCGTTGCGCCTTCCGAAACCTTATGCTCACCTCGCGCGCGGGCCACGCGCGCTCCGGTTTTATCTCGCGGACGCGGTCGATCTACTCGCGCAGCTGGCTCCTGGGAGCGTCGACGTCGTCATCACGTCGCCTCCGTACAACCTCGGGATTCAGTATCGAACGTACGACGATGGACGGCCGCGGCTGGAGTATCTGGCCTGGACGGGAGAGTGGGTCAAAGCCGTGGCGCGCGTCATGGCCGCCAACGGTTCATTGTTCTTGAATGTCGGCGGCAAACCGACAGAACCATGGACAGCGCTCGACGTGGCGCACGCCGCTCGTCAGCACCTCGCCCTGCAGAACCTGATTCACTGGATCAAGTCGATCACTATTGACGCCGACGCCGCCGGGGCCCGCGCCGGCCTGACGGACGACCTGTCCGTGGGTCACTACAAACCGATCAATTCCGACCGGTTTCTTCACGACTGCCACGAGTTTGTCTTCCACTTCTCTCACGAGGCGCGCAACAAGCTGGACCGCCTGGCGCTTGGGGTCAAGTATCAGGACGCATCCAACGTGGCACGGTGGCAGCACGCGGGCGACGGCCTGCGCTGCCGGGGCAACGCCTGGTTCATTCCGTACGAAACGATTCAGAGCCGCGATCGTGATCGTCCGCATCCAGCCACATTCCCGCCCAAACTGCCGGAATACTGCCTACGCCTCCACGGCCTGCGCGACGCGCGCGTCGTGATGGACCCATTTCTGGGCCTTGGCAGCAGTGCGGTGGCGGCGGCAAGACTAAAGGTTGGCTTCATCGGGATCGAGATGGACGAGCACTATCTGAAAGAGGCGATTGAGCGCACGACCTTCGAACTGAAGCGTAGAAAAACCGCACACACGGACGCCGGGACCAGTCGCCGGCCCGCTTGAACGAATAGATTCTGCCAACGAATATCGGCGGTCTGAACTTCAGTTCTTGTTCGACCGGGCGGGGACTAGGGTATGATTCGCGACGTGAAACGCACTTTGTCTATGATGGGTGTGCTCGCGTTCGCCCTGATCGCTGCAGGTCCCGTCGATGCAGCCGCGCAGGTTGGCGCAGCCCCAGCGGCACAGGCACCTCCTCCACCGCCGTCGGTGAAAGTCGGGGAGCCGATGCCGGACTTCGCTTTGTCCTATCTCGAGCCCGCTCCGGACGGCGGCCGGCCACAGAACAAGACGGCACGGTTGTCTGATTACGCCGGCAAGCAGGTTGTGGTGCTCGCGTTCTTCCCGGCCGCGTTCTCCCCCGGTTGAACGACGGAGATGTCCCGGTACCGGGACAATTACGAGCAGTTCAACGCGAATCAGGCCGCCGTATTTGGGGTCAGCGTGGATTCGACCTGGGCCAACATGGCGTTCCGCGAGCAGATGAAGCTCGACTTCCCATTGCTCAGCGACTTCAAGAAGGACTACGTGCGTAAGCTTGGCATCCTCGACGAAAACTCGGGGATGGCTCGACGCTACACGTTTGTCATCGACGAGAAAGGCATCCTGCGCCACATTGACAGTGGACAGGCCGCGCTCGACCCGGCCAGCGCCATCGGCGCGTGTTCGCTCATCAAGCAACCAAAATAGCTCGCACACGTGGGCACAGCGACGTAAGCGCCAGGCCCCGCGGCCAGGACTCTCCCGTCTCATGGTCCGGCGGTGCGTTATTTCCCATCAGTTCTACATCTGGAATTACTTGCGTCCATCTCCCTTCAGAATGTAAGCTCTGTCCTCATTCGGGGGAGACCATGTCAGTGGATCTTCGTCAGCTCGAGATCATTCGCGCCATCGCAGAGACTGGGTCGTTTACCGCCGCGGGCAACAAGCTGCACGTCTCGCAGTCGGCCATCAGCCGCCAGATTCTGCTGCTCGAAGACGAGTTGAAGGAGCCGGTCTTCCTGCGCGTCGGCCGCCGCATCCGCATCACTCCAGCCGGCGACGCGCTGCTGCAACTGTCCCATCGGGTCTTGCAGGACCTGAAGGACACCATTGCCGGCATCACCGACAGCCAGGAGTCGCTTCGCGGCCAGGTGCGGTTGCTTGGGGGCATGACGGTCTGTCTGTATGTGTTCCCACCATTGCTCCAGGAACTGAAGCGGCAAC
>JACCSI010000472.1 GCA_013813075.1 Acidobacteriota bacterium
GCCCAACGGTGAACGCCCGTATCAGAAGTACGAAGCGCGCGACTTGTTCCTGGCCGAACTGCAGATGCTCGCGGGTGCCAAGCCGAGCGTCGACCCTTCCGTCTTCAGGCACAAGATCGTGTTCGTCGGCCTGACCGCGTCAGGCCTCGTCGATGTCTTCCAGACGCCGTTCGACAGCCGCGGTCAGGGCAAGATGCCGGGGATTCAGATGCACGCCACCGTGGCGGACAGTATTCTTTCCAACCGGTTCATCCGCCCGGCCGGGGACAAGTCGCGCATCGCCGCGATTGTCGCCGCGGCGCTGATCGTCGGCCTGTTGGCCGCCTTCCTCCCATTCAACGCCGCCGCCCCAATGGCCGTCGTCGCCATGTGCGTCTGGGGCTTCTACGCGTGGTGGGCGTTCAAAGAGGGGCTGTGGGTGAACATGACGCAGCCGCTCGCCGCGATGGGGATCGCGCTGTTTTCAGGCACGGCCTACCAGTACTTCGTCGAAGGTCGTGAGAAGCGGCAGGTGAAGCGCCTGTTCTCGCGCTACGTGCCGAGGGACGTGTACGAGCAGCTGATGGCAGACCCGGAACGCGCGGCACTCGGTGGCCGGCGACGCATGATGACGGTGCTCTTCTCGGATGTGCGCGGATTCACGGCGATGTCCGAGAAGGCGACGCCCGAGGAAGTGGTTGGTCAGCTCAACGAATATTTCTCGCGCATGGTGCAGGTCCTGTTTGCACATCGCGGCACGCTCGACAAGTTCGTCGGCGATATGGTGATGGGCCTGTTTGGCGCGCCGCTCGACGATCCGGACCATGCCGAGCATGCCGTGCAAGCGGCATTGGCAATGACCATCGCGCTCAAGGATCTCAACGCCGGCTGGGCGGCCGCGGGCCGGCCCACGTTGGACATCGGCATCGGCATTTCCACCGGTGACATGGTCGCCGGCAACATTGGGTCCGACGCCATCATGAGTTACACCGTTATCGGCGACGCCGTCAATCTCGGCGCCAGGCTCGAGTCGTTGAACAAGGACTACGGGTCGCACATCATCATCAGTGACGCAACGCGGCAGGCATTGAAAGGGCGGTATGATATCCGTCCGCTCGGCGAGGTCGTGGTCAAAGGCAAGTCGCGTCCCGCCGCGATTTACGAGGTCAAACCATCATGAACAGGCATCTTGGCGGCGGCACACAGAAGCATCGAAGGCGAGGCACGGCTGCGATCGCGCTGATGGTGAGCATCGGTGTCGCGCCGTCCGCCTCTGCTCGGACGGCTGGCGCGGCCGACGAATTCGGTCAGCTTGGTGGGCTGAGTGGTGCTCTGAAGCGCGCCCAGCAGTTCCGTGAGCTGCAGGTGACCGATGCGGAGGAACAGCAGATCGGCGCAGCCGTCAGCGCGCTGGTGCGCACGCGCTACGGCGTGGTGCAGAACCCCGATGTGCACCGCTACGTGGCGCTGGTCGGCACCGCCGTCGCGCACGCGGCGGGCAAGCCGGACGTGCCCTGGCAGTTCATCGTGCTCGACACCGACGCGGTCAACGCCTTCGCGACTCCAGGCGGCTTTGTCCACATCACCCGTGGCGCCCTGGCGCTCATTCATGACGAGGCGGAGCTGGCCGGGGTGCTCGGCCACGAACTGATTCACGTCACCGAAAAGCACACGATTCGCGCCATCCAAAAGAACAAGTCCATTCAGATGGGCACTGACGAAAAGCTTTCGGGTAACGCGGCCCTTCTGAACAAAGTGGTCGACAACGTCTATCTCGATCTGGTCGAGAAGGGTTTTGGTCGCGGCGAGGAACACGAGAGCGACGAGAAAGGCGTGATCGCCGCCAACAAGGTCGGCTACGCGCCACAGGGACTGCACCGCTTCCTGACGCGTTTGCAGGATCGCAACAAGGCCTCGAAGGAAAAACGCGGGCTGTTCGCATCGCATCCCGAGATGACCGAACGTCTCGACCGCTTGACCAGGCAGATCACGTCGCAGAAGTTGGTGGCGACGGCCACTGTTGCCGAACGTTACGCCCGGAACATTTCATACAAGCCGGTGCCGATTACCGCGATCGCCGTGGTCGGCGCCGGTGCCGCGGGTCTCGCTAGCGGTGACGAGAAGACAGCGGAGAAAAAAGACGAGCCGAAAAAGGAAGAGCCGAAGAAGCGCGGCTTCGGCCTCGGACGGCTGATGCCGACCGGCGGCGACGAGAAGAAATCGGCGCAGGCGTCTGCCTCCGGCGGTCCCCGACTCATCGATCCGGAAAAGGACGCGAAGGGTGGCTCCAACCCGAAACCGGTCGCCAGCAAGGTGACCGCGGCGGATCTCGCGGCGTTCAAGAAGGAAGGTGGCCTCAGCTAAATGGCCTGGGGCTCCCCGACGATTGCGGGCGCGGTGGCGCTGGCCGTGACCCTCGGACTATTTGTTGCCGTTTCCAGCCGCTACGTTCGCGCACGGCTGCGGTTCTCGATCGGGCTGCTGCTCGCATTTTTGTTGCTCGAGGTCGCGGTCACGCAAGGCTTTGGCGACGTCGAGTTGATGTCGGCGCTGGCACGGCTGGTCTTCGTGCTGGCGGTCATCAACCTTGGCATCTCGATCCTCGCCAATCCGTGGCGGGCGAATCGTCCATCAGAGCGTTTTCCCGCGATTGTTCAAGACGTCACGCTCATCGGCCTCTTCACCGTCGTCGCGACGGTGCTGATGAAAGAGCAGTTGCTCACGACTTCCGCCGTCGGCGCCGTGGTGGTGGGGTTTGCGCTGCAGGACACGCTGGGCAATCTGTTCTCGGGCCTCGCGATACAGATCGAAAAACCGTTTCGCGTCGGGCACTGGATCGCGGTCGGCGACCGCGAAGGTCAGGTGCAGGAGATCACCTGGCGCGCCACCAAACTCCTGACCAAGGCCGGCCAGTTTCTCGTCGTCCCGAACGGCATCATCTCCAAAGAGGCGATCCTCAATTACTCGGAGCCGACGGTCCCGACGCGGTTGATGGTGGAAGTGGGTGTCAGCTACTCGACGCCGCCAAACCAGGCAAAAGCTGCGGTCAACGAGGCCCTGTCGCAGAGCCCGATCGTCCTGGTGTCGCCGCCTGTCGCTGTTATGCTCCACGACTTCGGCGCGTCAGCGATGACCTACCACGTCTGGTTCTGGATCGCGGACTACGCGCAGGAACTGGAAGCGCGCGACCAGGTCCGCACCAACATCTGGTACACCTTTCGGCGGAAAAACATCGAGATTCCCTATCCCATCCAGGTCGAGTACTCGCGGGATGAGATGCCCCAGCGGTCGGAGGGTGACGTCATGACGTCCGCGGCGCAGCTTGGTGCCATCGACCTATTCTCGACGTTGCCACTGGAATCGCGCCTCGCGCTCTCGCGGACGGGACAGGAGCATATCTTCGCCGCCGGCGAGGCGATCGTGCGTCAGGGTGATACGGGCCACTCGATGTACGTCCTGCTGAGTGGCTCTGCCCGCGTTGTGATTGAACCCGCCGGCGCGGAAGTGGCGCGGCTGGCGCCCGGTGGTTTCTTCGGTGAAATGTCGATGCTGACCGGCGACCCGCGGACGGCCACCGTTCGCCTTGGACGATGTGCGGGTGCTGGAAATGTCGGCGGACCGCTTTCGCGAAGTGGCGCTGGAGCGGCCGGGGCTGGTCGAGCACATCAGCACCGTGGTCTCAGCGCGTCGGGTCGAACTCGACGAAGTGCGTGCGGCGGTCGCCGCGACCGCAGTGGCGACGACGGCGCCGCGAACGCTGTTTCGACGAATTCAGGAGTTTTTGCGTTTGCCGTAACTAGTGGAGAGTCGCCGCGGAGCTTGCGACATCGCCTCGCCTTTACCCGCAAGCGGTAAGAGATCGCCCGCGGCGGCTGTGCCGCACGTCGGGCGATCGCATTTCGCGCCTTCAGCGTCCTTGGCGGACGCTCGTTGTCGGCTGTCGGACCAGCGACTCCCGGCGACTACCGGCGCCGATATCGACCGTTGTCCCGATAACGCGCTTCGCGATAGCCCTGGTCGTAGCCGCGTGTGAAGCCGCTGCGGTACTCGCGCTGGTATTCGTTCCGCGAGCCATAGCGGCGATCGTAGCCGCGGTCGGCGCTGCGGTACCAGCTGTCTCGCCGTACATCGTAGCGGTCGCCATCGTGCGCCGCGTCAAGGCCGCGCCGATAGCCGTCGTCGAAACCGCGTTGCAGCGCCCCACTGGCATACCCGCCGCCGTTGCGATACACCCCGCCGCGAGAGTTTGGATAGTTCGGATACTGGCGTCCCTGCGCATAGGTGGTGCCGCAGGCGGCGGTAAACAACAGGCCGAAGAGGGCGATCGCCGCGCGGGCCCCCCAATGCATCGTCATGGTGACACTCCGTAACGCTGGCGGGCATGGCAGTGCAAGCCGCGCGCCAGCAGCATCTGGCAATTTTCAATCAATAGTTGGCCCCTTGAAATCGCCAGCTCGGAATGCCCGAATTGCTGTTGATGCTACTGAGCCCAGACGAGGACGCGATCTCCGGACCGAGACGTGGTCTCGAGAACGATGCCGGGCCCGTACTTTTCGATATCGTCAGGCCGCAGGTCGACGCCGTGGTCGTCCATGCCGGAGGCGTAAGAGCTCAACTGAATCGGGGTCGATTTGAGGCGCAAGATCCAGAACGGAATGGAAAACGACGCCAGTCGCGCCTCGTCCGGATCCCATACCAGGACGTGGAGTCGTTCGAGGGAAGGGGACGGCGGTGACGGCCCGCCTGGAGAGCGATTAGCGCTGTAATTCACCGTGCCGTCGCGCATCTCGAGCAGTGGAGCCCGGCCCTGAAATTTCCGCCGCACAACATCGAATTCGCCGTGCGCGTCAGGGCCAGAGCTCTGCTCGACGGTGACGTTCTGCTGGAACCACGCAGCGATCGCAATGATGGCGCCGATGCCGGTGAAGACCAGCAGCACGGCCACGCCGAAGGCGATCACGATCCAGTTGCGCCGCTTTTTCATCGCACGGTCCCCAGCAGAGACTCGGCCGCGGCCTGCCCGATCGGGTCGTTGCCGCGAATGGCCAGCTCTATAGCGAGACGATACTCTCGCCGCGCCTGTTCCCGATCGCCGGTTGTGTTGGCGATCTGCCCGAGTTCTGCATGCGCGCGGCCACGCACCCATTCGCGCGCCTCGCGGGCCAGTGGAATCTGCAGGTCGGTACGTGCGAGGTCCACCCGCCCGAGTCGGGCTCGGGCCAGGCCACGCTTGTAGTGCCACAACGCGTCCTCGCCGAACATGCGCTCGCGGCGGTCGCCGTCGCGCTTGCGGATGCCCTCGCTGAGCATGTCGTCCGCTTGCTGGTACCGCCCCGCACGAATCAGCGTGGTTCCCGCCTCGTACCAGAGCTGCCGGTTTTTCGGATAGCGCTTTTGCAACTCCACCGCCACCCGCATCGCCGCATCGAACTGCTTCTCGCGGTTATAGAGGAGCAGCAGCGCAAACTTCGCGTCGGTCTGCGTCAGGCTTGGATAGGCGGCGGCCTCTTCAATCATCTGCAGGCCTCTGCGCTTGTCGCCGCCGAATCCTGCGACATACGCCATCCACCGGATGGGCAGAGAAAGCGCCGAGACCACGTAGCGGTACGTGCCGACGATGAGCCTGGCGTCCTTGCGCGACGGATCGAGAGCGAGCACGGCTTCGTGTTCGTTGTATGCG
>JACCSI010000485.1 GCA_013813075.1 Acidobacteriota bacterium
ATGGAGGGCGTGGCCGCTAGCCGCGCACATCTGATGTTGCTGACACTCACCCTCATCACCGTGTTTCTCGTCGTCGTCGCGCTCGCGGGTTACCTCGCTGCCGTCGCCTGGGCGCTGCGCGATGCCAGCCGCAGTGTCGCCGCCATTGCGGATGGCCTGGAAGCCGTGCAGGGACACACCGTTCCAGTCGGGGAGAAGCTGGCCACGATCAATGGCGCGCTCAGCGCGCTTGCCGGCGCCCTGTCGGCCGTCGACGGCCACCTGACATCCGCGGCGCGCGTGTTCCGTCTGTAACGAGGCCCCTGCATATGTGCTTCAAGAACCTGCCTGTTGAATTCGACGAACGCGGCCAGCCGTTCCTGCGTGGTGGCATCCCCAACCCCTACGAAGCGTCCGTGGCGCCGGCCAACGTGCCGATGCAGTTGTCGCAGGAGCAGGTCGAAGAACTGATGCGCCGCAACGGCCACATCAAGTCGGTTAACTTCGACCCGGTGACGCGCGTCGCCGGGGCGCTGGCGTTCCATGCGGTCGCGGACTTCAAGGAGGGGCGGGTGATTGAAGCGCGCTCCGTCGCCACGTTGTTTCGCGGCTACGAAGTCATTATGGTCGGCCGCGATCCGCGCGACGCCATTTACATCACCAGCCGGGCGTGCGGCGTGTGTGGGGGTGTGCACTCGACCTGCTCTGCGCTGGCGATCGAGATGGCCATCGACTGCGTTCCGCCGCCGCTTGGCATCCTGGTGCGCAATCTGGCCCTGGCACTCGAATTTCTTTACGACCATCCCCTGCACTTACACCTGCTCGCCGGCCCTGATTACTCGGCAGCCATCGTCGAGCCGACCAACCCGGCGTTATTCGCTCGCGCAAAAAAGACGTCTGCCCCGCGCGGTGACACGCACGGCTATCCGACTATTGCCGCACTGATGGAAGACCTGAACCCGCTCAGCGGCAAGCTGTATGTCGAGGCGCTCCACATGACACGTGTGGCGCGCGAAGCCTACGTGCTGATCTGCGGAAAGTATCCGCATCCGCAGACCATCGTTCCTGGCGGGATGAGCTCGACGATCAACCTGACCGTCATGAACGAGATGTTCGTGCGCCTGTCGCAGTTCTTCGACTACAGCAAGAAGCTGGCGGCGATCTGGGATGACCTGACCGAGTTTTTCTACGAGGCGAATCCTCGATATCGCGAAGTCGGCAGCCGGCGTGCGAATATGATCGATACCGGAATTTTCGATCATCCGGATGCCTATGATGCGTCGTACAAAAACGCCGATGCCTGGGGCAACCGGCGCTGGGCCACGCCTGGCGCCATCGTCGACGGCGAGCTGAAGACGACCGATCTCCATACCATCAACATCGGTCTCGAAGAATTCGTCGAGCACTCGTATTACGAAGAGTGGACAGGCGAGGGGCAGCGACAACGGTTTCCGTCCGATCCGGCAGGCAAGCCGTTGTCGCCGTACCATCCCTGGAACAAGATCACCAAGCCGCGGCCGCAGGGACAGAGCTGGAAGGACAAGTACACCTGGGACACCGCCCCACGCTGGGATCGGCTCAGCATGGAAGCCGGCTGTTACGCACGCCTTTGGAACACCGCGGTCGCCCAGAAGCTGCCGGCGAGTCCCTTTATCGAGGCCACCGGCCACTCCCTGAAAGTGCGGGTGCCGAAGGGTGCGTTACCCGAGATGGAACTCGAATGGCATGTGCCAACGGTGTGGAATGCGTTCGAGCGCAATCGCGCGCGGGCGCACTGCGTCGCGTTTACCGCCATGGTCGCGATGAACAACTGGCTGGCCGCGATGGACCGATTGAAGAACGGCGATACCAAGACCAGCACGCCGTTCGAGATTCCGAAAACCGGCGAGCACCGTGGCGTCGGCTTCTGGGGCGCCGGGCGTGGTTACCTGACGCATCATCTGGTGATCGACCGCGGCGCGGTGACCAATTATCAGATCGTCACCCCGTCGACCTGGAACGCGTCGCCCACGGACAAGTGGGGACAGCCGGGACCGTACGAAGAAGCGGTGATGAACAC
>JACCSI010000519.1 GCA_013813075.1 Acidobacteriota bacterium
CGGACGACCACGATCGAAAGCATCTTCAAGGACAACTGGTTTTGGGGTGAGCGCGACCAGATTGTGACGACCGATCCGCGAGAAAGAGAGATTCAGCAGTGCTACCCGGACCTCGGCGCGACAGCCGGTCTGGCCGCGGACATGATCACGCGGCGCCGTGAAGGGCGCACGCTTGACGCACTCGAGGATCTGATCATGCACCTCGAAGGTATTCGCGAGGAGCGGAAGTTCGTCGTGCTGCTCAGTGAAGGTTGGATGCTCCGTGGCCCCGACGCCCCCCTCGCACGCAGCATTCCGACGCCAAGAGGAGGAACCCAGATTCCAGGCGGACCGACAGCGATCGGCACCGACCCGGGCGGCCGGTCACGCATCGATCCGGACTCCGGCCGCGGCACACTCGCGTCCTGTGAGCGCGAGCGCAGTTTGCTCGCCCACTCCGATCACGCCTCGCAGTTTCTGCTCGTGTTACAGCGCGCGAATCGCGCCAACGTCAGCTTCTATCCTCTCGATGCGCGTGGGCTGACCCCGTTCGACGAGCCGATAGGGCCGAATCGCCCGCCGCCGCCGCGCGTGGACGCGGCCCGGCTGCTGTCTCGTCGCGAAGCTCTGCGCACGCTTGCCTCCACCACCGATGGCTATGCCATCGTCGATACCAACGCCATTGATCAAGCCCTCGAGCGCATGGTGCAGGATACCGGCGCGTACTACCTGCTCTCGTACTACTCCACCAACACCACGCTCGATGGCCGCTATCGCCGGCTGAGCGTTCGCGTCAGGCGTCAGGGTGCCGACGTGCGTGCGCGGCCGGGATACCTCGCGCCGACCGAAGCCGAGGCGGCATCCGCGCGGGTCGATGCCTTGATGAATGGCGCACCGCCGGGTCACACGACAATTCCGCCAAGCATCGTGCGCGCCTTTGACGGTCTCGCGCCCACCCGGGGGCGCGTCCCGATGCGGGTTCATCTTGCGGCTGCTCCTGGACAAATTTGGGTCACGGGGGAACTGGATGCGGCCACGCTGAAAGCGCCCGACTGGCAGCAGGGCGGTCTGGCGAGACTCCGGTTCGAGCACGACCGCGGCGCGTCCCAGGCGTTTGAGTCGGACGCGACGCTCGAACCGGGCCAGCGATCGTTTAGCGTGACGCCCCCGCCCGGTGTCACCATTGCGGCGGGCCGTTACGTCGTGCGCGTGCAACTGACGCCGAAGGATGGAGGTGTGCCGCTGCAGGTCAGCGCCGATGTCACGGTGCCCGAAAGCGGCGCGTTAGTCAGCCCCACTGGACTGGCACTGCGGCGCGGACCTCAAACCGGGCTCCACTACCAACCGACCGCAGATGCTCGGTATCGGCGCACCGAACGCATCCGTCTCGAAGTGCCGCGCACAGGTCAAGGCACAGCTTCGGCGCGGCTCCTCGGACGTGATGGCCAGACGCTGATGATGGCCGTGGCAGTGAGCGAGCGCGCCGAGCCGGAGTCGCGCCGCCGCTTCGTCGTGGCGGATCTCGTGCTCGCCGCGCTCGCACAAGGTGAGTACGTGCTCGAGGTCAGCGTGACACAGGGCGAGCAAAAGGACAGCGCGACGTACGGGTTCCGGCTGGTTCCCTAGCGAATCACCCGTTTCGCCTCGTCAGATTTACCACCGCAATTGTACCGATTGAAACGCGACATCCACCGCGCCAGTCGTGTCAACCACGATTGTGACGCTGTCGTCTTGGTGAAGCGTACATGGCATGGTCACGTCAATCCATTGGCCCGGCGGTGCCTGCCCCCGCGTCACGGTGAGCTCACAGAGGCGCTGCGTCGCCGTTTCCAGCCGCGCGATGACGATCCCGTCGTCCCTTGCAGCCGCACCGGCGGCGGCACGCAGGCGAAGCACGACGTCAAACCTGCCGTGGGGTAACGCTTCATCCGACAGCAGCAAGGCGGCGCGGCGGCCGCGTGCGGCGTCAGCCACGCGCACGAGTCCGAACTCCGGATCGACGGCGTTGGCGGCATTCAGACCATCCATGTGCGCGGCGTCCAGTGAGTATCGAACCGGCCATTCCGCGCGCTGCATCGCCACCATTGCTGCCAGCCCGCAGACGCACGGTGCCCACCGGCGTCGCGACGTCAGAAGCCACGTCGCCGCCCGGGCGAGTGGTCCGGCGATGATTGCCAAGGTGACCGGCAACACCGGCACCGCGAAACGATGCGACGACACCGTCAGCAGGTGCACAGAAGCGACCGCGGCGATGGTGCCGGGGAGGACCCACCACCGGCGCCATCGTGCCCGCGGCCAGGTGATCAGTGTGATGACGAGCGCGACGAGCCACCCGCCGCCGCGCACCAGTGGCAGGATCGCCTCGAGCGGCACCGTGCCTCCTGCCGCGCGCGCCAGCCACACTCCGGATGGGCGCGGGACATTCCAGCCGTCGCGCAAGACGCCCCAGAAGTACAGAAATTTCCGACCCATGAGCTCGACAGCGCGTGTCGGTTGCGCACCCATGAACGCCAGGCCCGCGGGCGTGCCCACGCCAACAAGCGGCGCGTTGAAGGTGCCGTTAGCCAGCGGGTTGTTGCCAAAGGCCATGACGAGCGGCCCTTTGTCCGAGATCATGACGATTCGATCCGACCGGCCGGACTGCAGCATCGCCCACCCGGCAACGGGAAGGAGCGCGGACGACAGCACGAGCAGCGCACAGGCCAGTGCCCGCTGCGATCGATGGGTTTGCCACTGCTGGTGCGCGACGTACGTCGCGAGCACCGGGACCGTAGCAAGCAAGACCTCGCGAGTAAGCGTGGCGGCCGCGGCCATCGCGCCGAGGGCCACGCACGCGCCAACGGCGCCGACACGTGCGCGACTGGCGAGGTTCAGCAACGCGAGCAGCCAAGCGGCGGCGATGAGTTCGTACTGAATCGTCCCCGTGTAACCACGCAGCGCGGGAGCTGACGCCGTCAGCACTGCCGCGATCCAGGCGTGGCGCTCCTCGCCGTAGAGGCGCCACGCGAGCTGTGCCGACATCAGGATGCAGGCACAGAACACGAGCCACAAAAAGACTTTGGCAGCCACCCAGGAATGACCAGCGACGGCGTAAACCGCCGCCACCATCAACACGAAACCGGGGGGCTGAAGTGGCGGAATGGGTGCGAGCGATCGGGTCTGCACAATCTCCGCCGCGATCGCGTCGTAGGCGGCCGCATCCACCTGCAGGCTCGGTACGACCGACAGGCTTGTCGGATGCGCGACGATGGCACGAAGGGGCAGTGCCGCCAGTGCAACGACGAGGAGCGCGGCGAAAGCGCGGATCATTCTGCGAGAATGACGGGCATGCGGTGGGTGGATTTCGGCATCATCCTCTCATGGTTCGTCATGAGTCGTGTCCTGGCAGCCACGCTGGCCGGCGTGGCTCCAGATGCCGCGGTGCCCGAAATCCTGTGGCAGCTGTTGCCGCTCGACCTGCTCGAGAGCAGATTGGGCGAGAGCCTGTGGTATCTGCACAGCCAACCGCCGTTGTTCAACGCGTTTGTCGGCGCATTGCTGCAGCTGCCGGGCGACTACACCGCTATCTGGCGCGTGCTCTGGGTGCTGCTTGGGGTGTTGTTTCCTCTCGTCATCTTCGCAAGCATCCGGCTGGTCGGTTCGTCACGAGGTCTGGCGCATCTCCTGGCCGCCATCGTGTGCCTCAACCCGACACTGCTCCTTTACGAGAATTTTCTTTTCTACAGTTATCCCGAAGCACTCTGTGTCCTTGTCGGCCTATACGCGTTCCTCAACCTCGGTCCGGGCGAACGAGGATGGAAGACGTTTGGCGTCGCCGGATCCTTACTCACGCTGTTTCGTGCTACGTTTCAGCCGCTATGGGCTCTTGGTATCGTGCTGACCACCGCGTGGAGTCTCAGGCAGACGTTGCGGACTGTCGGCTGGATACCGCTTCTCGCGCCGCTGATCCTCGGCAGTGCTCTCGTCGTGAAGAACGGTGTGATGTTCGGCGTCTGGTCCAGCAGCTCCTGGTATGGCATGAATGCGGCGAAACTGATGGCGACGGCCATGCTTGGCGAGACCGAACAGCTGGTCGCCCTCGGCGTGGTCTCGCCGCTGTTCGCGGCCGGCCCGTTTCAGCCCGTGCATCGATATCCGGCGACGATGACCGCCGCCGCCCGCGAGACGGCCGTAGCCGAGTTCCACTCGGTGCCGGCATTGGTCGTGGAAACGAAACCGAACGGCCAACCGAACTTCAACCACCTGGTGTACATCGAGATTTCGAAACAGCTCGCGGCCGACAGCATGGCGGCCGCACGGGCGCGGTGGCTGCTATTCACCGACACGCTGTCGCGCGGATTCCAGGGATTTTTACAGCCGGCATCGTTTTACATGTTCGTCGACGCCAACCGCAAGCGGGTGCTGCGGTTGGACGAAGCCTACCGCCAGGTTGTCTATCCTGGCGGTTCGGCGTTGCTGGTGCAGGCGCTGCTTGCCGCATCGCTGTTCTCGAGCGCCGCGATCCTCGTCCTCAATGTCACGTCGCGTGTGGCCTCGCTCCGACCGGCGGCCGGGTATGTGCTGGTTACCGTCGTGTGGGTGACGCTGACCTGCAATCTGGCTGAATACGGCGAGAACAATCGCTTTCGCTTCACCCTGGACCCGATGATGGTGACGTGGCTCGCCGTGGTGTCGATGCGCCTGTGGCGTCGTGAACCATCAACAGGCCGAACGACGGCCCGCTGAACGGGCGGAGGC
>JACCSI010000530.1 GCA_013813075.1 Acidobacteriota bacterium
CCCAAGACACGGACGATAGCGCCTGCAAACGATCGCGGAAACTCCTCCTGCAGCAGTAGCGCGATGCCGGGAACACTCGGTCCGTTCATCGACGCCGCCGCCCGCTGAAACAGTTGCCGGAACAAGCCGTTGGCGATGTCGCGCGGTGGTCGCACGGACACCATCGGCGCCGAAGGCGCAGACGCGGATTCAGCCGTCACGGTCCATCCCTCGAAGTGGGCTCGCTCCATGGTGTAGGGCGCTGAACGCGTGCTCTGCACCGACTGATAGAACACGTACGCGATGACGCCTACCGCAACAAGAATGGCGAGTGGCTTGATCGTTCGCTTCATCGGCGTTTTCGATTCTCGAGAATCTGCAGAAACGAGCGCGACTGCAACTCTTCGACACTGAGTCCCGTCTCACGCGCTTCATCCATCGTCAACGCGCCCGAGCTGAGGCCGCGCACGAAGAAATTCAGCAAACCCTGCCCGGTCGCGGCGTCGTCGAACACGTCGCCGACCAGCGTTGCCTGGGCGGCTTTCTCGACGAAGTTGCGCAGCCGGACCGTCGCGGCCGGCCGCGCCGACAGGAAGAACGAGTATACCGCCGCGTAGCGCGTCGGCAGCTGCGCAGGATGCAGATCCCAGCCTTGGTAAAAGCCGTTGACCAGCGAATGCCGCACGTCCTCGAAATGAATCTTCCAGGCACGATGCACGTCCGGTGGCACCGGCATGATATTGGTCGCGCCGTCGGAGAGGAACACTCCGCTTTGCGCCAGCGCCACTTGCATCATGTGCTTGGCAAAGTCGCAGGCCTGATGCCGCATGTGCTGCCACGACGCCGTGATGCCCGACAGCGCGGTGTAATCGTACGTGCCGAAATGCGCGCCGCGGACGCGGCCACCGCCGGCCTCGACAAACGAGCGCAGAGGCGACGTGCCGTCCGGACCGAGAATCGACTGCGGCGTCTCGATCATCAGCTCGATCTTGATGGCGCCCTTCGGCAGTTTCAATTTCCGTTCGAGGGCCTCACACGCGGATGCCACAGTGCTGACGTGAACCGGCGTCATCAGTTTCGGCACCGTCACGGCGAAATTCGGCGGCAGACGACGGGGTGTCGCGCGTGCCAGCGCGGTGACGAAGAGTTCAAGCGTCCGAAGGCTGCGCGCTTGCAGTTCGGCAGACAGCGGTTTGATGCGAATCCCGACAAACGGAGGCAGCGTGCCGGCTGTGAGCCCAGCGGCCATCAGCTCGGCAACTGACGCGGCATGAGCGTCCTCTTCGGCATCCGGCCGGTTGCCGTAGCCGTCCTCGAAGTCGACGCGGAAATCCTCCACCGGCTCGCGTCGCAGCTTCGCAACGACGCGGTCGCGAATCACCTGAGCAAAGACCGCATCGCCCTCGAGCCCGAGCGCGTTGGCTAACGACGCCGCGTCCGGCGCATGCTCGTCGAGCGCCTTCAAGGCAACGGCACCAAGCTTCGGCGCAAGGTCGGATCGGAACAAGTGGGCGCCGCCGTAAACGGTGTGCACCGGCTGCCGTTCCCCCGATTCCCCCGGATACGCCCGCGCAACGGCAAGGTTGGCTTTACGTAAGGTTGTCGCTGTCGCTCTCGGCATTACGCTTTAGCTTTCGGCACCGCGAATCGAGCTTCGCACTCGCACTTCAGCACTCGCACTTCGCACTCAGCACCAAGCACTCAGCACTCGTCACTGCGCACTAAGCACTTGTATCAGCTGCCGCGATACGTGCTGTAGCCGTACGGGCTCAGCAGCAACGGCACATGATAATGACCGTCATCCGCCGCCTCGAACTCGACAACGACACGCGGATAGAACGCCTGTACGCCACCATTGTCGAAATACTGCCGCGTGTCGAAGGTGAGCCGATAGGTACCACGGACCACCGTCATCGTCTCCTGCATCAACGTGCGCAGGCGGCCGTCCGCATCGGTGTGACCTGTGCCCACGATCTGCCATCCATCGGCAACGCTTCGTTCCAGCACCACTGGGATGCCGGCCGCCGGCCGGCCCTGCGCGGTGTCGAGCACGTGTGTCGTGATGCCGCTCATATCAGCTGACCTGTTGCCCCGCCGCGGCAGCTGCCGTCAGCGTAAATGACCGCACCGCGAAGAAATGTCGTGTGCACTCGTCCACGCAGCTGGCGGCCATGATACGGCGTGATCGGATGTCGATGATAGAGCGCGCCGGCATCAACAGTAGTGAGCGCCGACGGATCCCACACAACCAGATCGGCGTCCGCGCCCGCGGCAATGACGCCCTTACGAGGATGGAGGCCGGCCAGTCGCGCCGGTGCTTCCGCGAGCCACCGCGCCATTGACGCCAGCGACGCGGCGCGAGCGGCGGCGACAGTCCAGACAGCCGGCAGTCCGAGCTGCAGCGACGCGATGCCGCCCCACGCCTGTATGAAGTCGCCGTCATCCAGGTGCTTGAGCGAGCGTGGCGCCGGCGAGTGATCGGTCGCAATCAAATCGATCTCTCCGTCCTGGAGGGCCTGCCAGAGCCGATCGCGCACCGCACGGGCGCGAATCGGCGGTGCGCACTTCAGGTCGGTGCGG
Organism: Acidobacteriota bacterium; assembly: GCA_013813075.1. Classification (GTDB taxonomy): domain Bacteria; phylum Acidobacteriota; class Vicinamibacteria; order Vicinamibacterales; family UBA2999; genus JACCSI01. Next base: position 2,560 of record JACCSI010000530.1, read on the forward strand.
CCGTCACCGATGTCCTCGGCGGCAAACGTCAGATAGTGCGGGCACGTTTCGACCGTGATCGGCACCCCCTCCGCGCGCGCGGCGCGAAGAGCCGATACCGCGGCGTCGGTCGCGAGGTGAACGATGTGCACGCGCGTGCCGTATTCGCGCGCCAGGCGAAGCAGAAGATTGATCGCC
>JACCSI010000545.1 GCA_013813075.1 Acidobacteriota bacterium
AGACCGTTGGCATCACCGTCCATGTTCCCGGTGACCAGGTCGAGGTCGCCGTCTTCGTCGTGGTCAAACCACACCGCGCCAACGGTGCGACGCGGATCAGCAAGCCCGACGCTGGCTGCGACATCGACGAAGCGCCCGCCGTCGTTGCGAAACATCGCGTTCGGCTTGTCGCGGAACGCGACGAACAGGTCCATGTCGAGGTCGCCATCGAAGTCGACCCAGACGGGCTGACGCACCGCGCCGACAGCGACCTGCAAGCCCGCCGCGTCGGTGTCGTCGGCGAAAGCGCCGTTGGCGTTGCGGTAGAACCGCAACACGGAGGTCGCGCGCGACGAATCACTAGGATTGGGTCCCGCCGGATCGGGACCTGGAGTGAAGCCGACGAGCAGATCCGGATCGCCGTCGTTGTCTGCGTCGCCCCAGGCCACAGCGCGTGTTGGACGTGCATCCGCAACGCCGGCCGTCGCCGCGGCATCCGCAAACTGCCCGCGGTCGTTGCGATAGAGACGATTCGGAGCGCCATCGAAGCCGACGAACAGGTCGAGATCACCATCCGAGTCGTAATCGGCCCAGGCGTTGACGAAGCTGCCGCCGGCGGCGAACAGCTCTTGCTGCGTCCGCTCAAAGCGCGGCGTCTGGATTGCGCCTGCAACCAGCGCCGCTATCGCCACGACGCCTGCGACTCCGGCCGGTTTCATCCGCTGGCTCCTCGACGACGGCGGGGCCCAAGCCCTCGCCTTTCTCAAACGATCCCTCTAGGTGTCTTCACAGGCTAAAAATACATCGAAGGACGCCAAGGAAGCGCAGAAAGCTTCGGTTTGGAAACGAACATCGCAGCGTCGGGTAAGATCTCGCTTCGTGCGATGCCCCCTCCCGGCCCTCTTGCTCGTGGCATTGATCGCCACGCCTTCGGCGCAGACGCCCGCGCCATTTCGTGTCGAAGAAGCCACCATCGCGGAGACTCACGCGGCGCTGAAAGCGGGCCGCGCGACTTGTCGCAGCCTCGTCGAGCAGCACCTTCGACGCATCGAGACCTACGACAAGAACGGTCCGGCACTGAACGCGATTGTTCAGATCAATCCCGAAGCGCTGGCGCAGGCCGATGCGCTCGACAGGCGAGACGTCAGCGGCCCACTGCACTGTGTGCCGATGATCGTGAAGGATAACTTTGAGACGATTGGCCTGCAGAGCGCAAACGGCTCGCTGTCGCTCGCCGGCTTTGTGTCGCGCAAGGACGCCTTTCAAGTCAGGCGCGTCAAGGAGGCCGGAGCGATCGTGCTTGCCAAGTCGAACATGGCCGAGTGGGCGTTTACACCGTACGAGACACTGAGCTCCATTCTTCCGGGATACACGAAGAACCCATACGCGCTGGATCGGGTCACCGCCGGGTCAAGCGGCGGCACCGCGGCCTCGATCGCGGCGAGCTTTGGCCTGGTCGGCCTGGGGTCCGACACCGGCAACTCGATCCGCGGGCCGTCGTCGCACCAGGCGCTGGCGGGCATCCGGTCGACGATGGGCCTGACCAGTCGGGCAGGAGTCATGCCGCTCAATCTGCTCGCGGATATCGCGGGGCCGATGGCCCGCACCGTCGAAGACGCGACCTCAGTATTTCAAGTGCTGGTCGGTGACGACCCGGATGATCCGGCCACGGCCGCCGCACGCGGCCGTCCCCGCGAAAACTACTCCGCCGCGCTGGTCCGCGACGGCCTTCGCGCCGCGCGGATCGGCGTGCTGCGCCAGGCTTACGAGCGTGACACTACCGATGCAGAGATCGTTGACGTGTTCATGAGAGCGGTCGAAGACCTACGTCGCGCCGGCGCGGTCATCGTCGATCCGGCACACATCGAAGGACTCGACACCATCCGCCGGCAGCAGAGTGTGGGCCCCTGCATGGGGTTCAAGTACGACATCAATCGCTTCCTCGCGTCGCATGGAGACCAGGTGCCGGTCAAGAGCCTGACCGAGATCGTCAAGTCGGGCCGATTTCATCCCACTGTAAGAAGGCAGTTGGAGCAAGCCGAGCAGGGCGTTGAGAACGGGCCTGCGACCGAGGCGTGCAAGGCGGAGCACGCGTATCGCGACCAGGTGCGAGGGGCTGTCATGAAGACGATGGATGCGCTGAAGCTCGATGCGTTTGTGTATCCGACGTGGAGCAATCCGCCTCGCCTCATTGGCGACCTCAACACACCGCATGGCGACAACAGCCAGTTCTTCTCGCCGACGACCGGGTTTCCGTCCGTCCAGGTGCCGATGGGTTACACGCGCGGCGTCCTGCCGGCCGGCATCACTTTCTTTGGTCGCGCATGGGCCGAATCGACCTTGATCAGGCTGGCGTATTCATACGAGCAGGCAACAAAGCACCGTCACATGCCTTCGTCCACACCACCGCTTAGATAGACTTGAAACGAAGCGCCTGCACCGCGCGTTCGATGCGGCGTGCGCGCGTCTCGGGCTTCTTTGCTTCTTCAACCGCCTCGACGTGTTCGCGCTGGTGCGTGTAGCTCAGCGCGTTCCATGCGGCCCACACCGGCGGCGCTGCTTTCAGCGCCTTGGCCAAGTCGTGCGGTGGCGTCACCTCGCGCGGATCGCTGTCGAGTTCGACGCGCACGTCCAACGTCTCGTTTCCATCGAGCCCCGCGGCCTCGCGATGGCTCTTGCGCAACGGAATGCAGGCGGGTCCACCCATCGCCGCGATCGTGCTGCGATACGTGTATCCGTTCAGCGTGACCCGCACCGGCGCTCGTGTCTTGCCAAACAGGGCCTTGGGATCGAACGGCAGTGGATTGAAACAGGCCGACCCGTCCCGAACGATCCTCGCTTTGAACCGCTTCTCTTTCATACCGCTGAACTCCTGAACTCCTGAACCTAAAAACTCAGCTTCGCGCCAAGTTGCAGCTGCCGCGACGTGGTCACGGTCGATGTGATACGGCCCCAGTTTGGCGCCACAATGGGCGAGCTGTCCGCCGCGACGCCGGTAAAGGCGATCCGTCCTGAAGGAATCGCGAAATTGGCGCGATTGGGCACGTTGAACACTTCCAGGCGCACCTGCAGCGAGCGTCTCGCACCAGCGGTAAACGACTTCACCAGCGATGCGTCAATCGACACCAACCCCGGTCCGAGCAAACTATTGCGCGGCAGATTGCCGCGGGTGTTGACCGTCTGCAGCTGGAAGCAGTTCACATCGAAATAACGGTCGGGCCCGCCTAGGACAGGATTCACCGAGCACTCAGGCTTCAGGTCCGGGCGCTCGTGACGCGAAAACCCCGTCGTGTTGAGATTGCCCGAGCGATTGAATCCGAGTTGAGCGGTAAAGGGATGCCCCGATCGGAGCGTTGTGATGTTGTTGACAGACCAACCCTTCAAGACCGCGCCAATCACGCCAGTCTTCGACTGGAAGAACGGCAACTCCCACGTGCCGTTCAGCGTCAGATTATGCCTCGCGTGAAAGGCGGATAAGCCCCGGT
>JACCSI010000096.1 GCA_013813075.1 Acidobacteriota bacterium
GAGTTGAAGTGCGGTCAAGACCCCGAGATGAGTGTGACCCGCGATGGCAATCAAGGACGCGAGCAGCACCTGCTGAGACAATGGCCACATCATGCGTGCGAGGTCGGGCCATACGTCCAGCCGCCCCGTTTCGGCAATCCGCATGGCCTCCGGGATGACATAGCTCAGGGCATCCCCTCCGGTAACCGGCGCGATCGCGCCAAGACACGCCAGCGCGATGGCGGCGAACGACAGCGGGAGTAATGCATCAGCGCCGGTACGGAGGTGGTACGCGGTGTTACGCCACTCCCAGTCGCGCAGTGCGTTGGTGGCGTGGAGCGCCCCAGGAATCGCGAGCGCCACCAGCAGGGAGGTCGCAGAGGCGAATCCACCCGCCAGCGTCAGCAGGGTCAGCGCAAGTGCGGTCAGGCCGAGGCCCGCTGTGAGACGCAGCGCAGCGCACTCCCAGGTTCGTAGCCAGCCGAGCGGAATGGAGTGCAGCGCAGCGGCTCCGATCGTCCACGACGACCCGATGAGCAGCAGCAGGCCCACAAGGATCATTCGTGTCCGCTGCGGCTACGAGTCGTCGAGTTCGAGGTTCCAGTAGAGATAGTCGCGCCAGCTGTCGGGGGCGTTGCGCAGGCCGATCGTAATGCGAACCGCTGGGGCCGAATGGGGCCGCCGCGGCGGCCGCACCAGCCGCATCCGCGCCTCTTCAGGGGTGCGACCCCCCTTGCGGCGGTTGCACGACACGCAACAGGTGACGATGTTCTCCCAGTCCTTGCGGCCGCCTTGCGACACCGGCACGACGTGATCGAAGGTGAGCTCGGGAGTTGGAAACCCGTGGTTGCAATACTGACAGGCGTAACTATCGCGCGCGTAGATGTTGGCGCGAGAGAACGGCACGTAGTCGAATCGCTTCTTGATGCGAACGTATCGCAGCAGCCGAATGACCGACGGTAATTTGACGCTAAAAGAGACAGCACGAATTTCACGATCGTGCGAGGCAATGATTTCGACCTTGCCCTGGCACCAGAGCGTGATCGCTTTCTGCCAATGCACGACCTTCAGCGGCTCGTAGGTCGCGTTCAGGAGGAGCGTTTGCTCCATAGGTGCTTAAGGGTCATTGTGCCCGTCACGGCCGAGGCTGTCAAGGCAACATCGGCGTAAACCATGCTTGAATATAGGGTTAGGTCATTCCGAATCCGATGAGCCTTCCCTGCGCGCGCCCGAGGGGTGCACAAATCGGCAATATTGCCGATAACGGTTGTTGGCCTATGCTGCGGCTTGTTCTGACATTCGTAGTCACCCTGGTGTGCGCCGCCTGCGCGTCGAGCGGCGCGGTGCCACGTCCATTTCCGATGCCAGGCAGTCCGTCCGACCCACCCCCATTGTCGGTTCCGCGGCCTCGGACCGGAGCTCTGGCTACTGCCGACGGTTACTCCATTTCCTCGACCGCCTTGTCGTTGCGTGGCGCCCCATATCGTCATGGTGGCGTCGATCCGGCAGGATTCGATTGCAGTGGGTTCGTGAAGTACGTGTTCGAACGACACGGCGTGACGATGCCGCGCGACACGCGCAAGCAGTTCTCTGTGGGACACGAGGTCGCGCCGACCCTGCTCGAGCCCGGGGACCTCGTTTTCTTCACCACCGTCGCGCCGGGTGCGTCACATGTGGGGATTGCGATCGGGGGCGATCAGTTCGTGCACGCGCCGAGCACCACCGGGGTCGTCCGCGTAGAAACCCTGAGCGCCCAGTACTGGTCGTCGCGCTTTATCGGCGCGAAGCGGATCAACTAGCTCCACGGCGTCGGCTGATTCGGGGCGCACTCGGACTGCCGTCAACGACGATAGGCAGTAAACCGTTGTTCGCGCTTACGCTGCGATCGCCGCGGCGGGGTAGTGTTCGATGACTCGCGAAGTGGTGCCAGTAAACTCGCGCAGCTGCAGGTCCTCGTCCGAAAAAAACCTGCCGGACAGATCGATCACTTTTTCGACGGCCGTATTTTGCAACTCCGCCGGCAAGGGCTCGCCCAACGCGGCCTCGCGGTAGCGGCGTGGATACGACGGGAACGAACGGAATGTGGTGCCCGCCACCGCCCCATAACGCGCCTGCAACCCCTCGAAGTCGTGCTGCAGGAATTCAAGGAGGTGCGGGTCAGGCTGACTCAGGAGATATTGCTGCACCAGCGCGGCGACATCTTCGAAGTACGTGGAGTTGTGCAGCGCGTCCGACCAGCTCCCATCCGTGCGGGTAAAGCGGCGAAGGCAATTCTGCTCGGGGTCAATGTGATACAGCTCGTGGATGACGGTGTCGAGCTTGGC
>JACCSI010000097.1 GCA_013813075.1 Acidobacteriota bacterium
GCCGGTCCGGGCGCGGGTACCGCCCGAGGCGGCGCCCCAAGAGAGTCCGGCCGCCCTCGCGGGGTCAGCGGCGGGGGGGCCGGCAAACGTTGTGGCCACGGTGGCCCGCGTCGCCACTGCCAGCCTGCTGGTGCGCAGCACGCCCGCGGGCGCCATGATCACGATGAACGGCGCAGCGCGCGGCGTGACGCCCATGCCGCTGCGCGATCTCGAGTTTGGTGACCACACCATCGTCGTCAGTCGGAGCGGGTATCGCCCGGTTGAACGGCAAGTGAGCCTCACTGCCGATCGTCCGTCCCGCGCCATCGAAGTGGCGCTCGCGCCCGAGGACCCCGGGCGTGCGAGGCCGGCGCCTGCCGACACGGCTGGCAGTCTAGTCATCGACTCTCGGCCGACTGGTGCGACCGTGACGATTGACGGGCGTCGCGCCGGGGTGACGCCGGTGACGGTGACCACTCTGCCCGGGCGTCACAGCGTGCGGCTCGAACGCCCCGGGTACCGCGCCTGGGCGACGACCATTGACATGCAGGCGGGTGCGCGTGCGCGTGTCGCCGGGTCGCTCGTCGGAGGACAGGAAGAGGAATGAACGCGATTCTCGCACTCGAAGACGGCACGTGGATCAAGGGGGTATCGGCTGGTGCCCCAGGCGAGACGGCCGGCGAAGTGGTGTTCAACACCAGCATGACCGGGTATCAGGAAGTCCTCACCGATCCGTCTTACGCAGGGCAGATTGTGACGATGACGGCGCCGCAGATTGGCAACTACGGCATCACCGCCGCCGACATGGAATCGGGGGCGCCGCAAGTCGCCGGGTTCATCGTACGCGACCTCTCGCCGATTGCCAGCAACTGGCGATCGCAGTTGACGCTGCGCGAGTATCTGACAAAGCACCACATTGTCGCCATCGGCGACATCGACACGCGCGCATTGACGCGGAAACTGCGGTCGGTCGGCGTCATGCGCGGTGTCATTGCGACCGGGTCGGCGCTCGACCCCGACGCCCTGGTTGCCAGGGCCCGCGCGATTCCCCTCATGGAGGGCGCCGACCTCGTCAAGGACGTGACCTGCGCTACCGCCTACGACTTCACCGCATCGCTGGCCGATACGGTTGCTGAAGCCACCTTCGGGGTGACGCCCTTGAAGCGTGCGAAGCGGCAACTTCGCGTCGCCGCCTACGACTTTGGTATCAAGACCAACATCCTCCGGCGTCTGGCCGCACACGGCTGCGACGTGCGTGTGTTCCCGGCAACGACTCCCGCGGCCGATGTACTTGCGACGTCGCCCGACGGCATCTTTTTGAGCAATGGTCCTGGCGATCCGGCTGCGGTCACGTACGCCATCGACAATGTGCGCACGCTCGTCGACACTGCGACCACCCCGGTCTTTGGTATCTGCCTCGGGCATCAACTGCTGGGTCTGGCGTTGGGCGCCCGCACCTACAAGCTGAAGTTCGGCCACCGCGGCGCCAACCATCCGGTCAAGCAGCTCGATAGCAGCCGCATCGAAATCACCTCGCAGAACCACGGCTTTGCCGTCGACCCCGATACGTTGCCCGCGCACGCGCGTGTGACGCATCTCAATTTGTACGACGGCACGGTGGAGGGGCTGCGTCACGTCGACAAGCCGATCTACTCAGTGCAGTATCACCCCGAGGCGTCCCCGGGGCCGCACGACGCCGATTACCTGTTTACGCAGTTCATCGAGGAGATGGAGAAGCGGTAGATCCGGGTATCAATGCCTAAGCGAACCGACATCAAACGCGTTCTCGTCATTGGGTCTGGACCGATCGTCATCGGCCAGGCGGCCGAATTCGACTATTCCGGCACACAGGCGATCAAGGCGCTTCGTGACGAAGGCCTCGAGGTCGTGCTGGTCAACAGCAATCCGGCGACGATCATGACCGACCCGGAGCTGGCCGATCGCACCTACGTCGAGCCGCTCACCGTTGAAGCGCTCGAGGCGATCATCGCGCTCGAAAAGCCGGACGCGATTCTGCCCACTGTCGGTGGGCAGACGGCGTTGAATCTGGCGATTGGCCTTGAAGAAGCCGGTGTACTCGAGAAGTACAAGGTGAAATTGATCGGCGCCTCGGTGCCGGCGATCAAGGTCGCCGAAGACCGGCTGTTGTTCCGCAACGCGATGACGGAAATTGGCCTCGCGACCCCCGCGAGCGGCGTCGCCAAGTCGCTCGACGACGCTCTCCGGATCGTGGAAGAGACGGGATTTCCGGCAATCATCCGGCCGTCGTTCACGATGGGGGGCGTCGGCGGCGGCATTGCCTACAACCTGGAAGAGTTCAGAGAGATTGCCGGGCGTGGACTCAGCCTCAGCCCGATTCACGAGGTCCTCGTCGAAGAGTCGGTCATCGGGTGGAAGGAATTCGAGCTCGAAGTCATGCGCGATGCCGCGGACAACTTCGTCGTCATTTGCTCGATTGAAAACATCGACCCGATGGGCGTGCATACCGGTGACAGCATCACCGTCGCGCCGGCCCTGACACTGACCGACAAAGAGTACCAGCGCATGCGCGATGCCGGGCGCCGCATCATTCGACGCGTCGGTGTCGAGACCGGCGGCTCGAATATCCAGTTCGCTATCAACCCGGCAGACGGGCGCATGGTCGTCATCGAGATGAATCCGCGCGTATCGCGCTCGTCGGCGCTGGCCTCGAAGGCCACGGGCTTTCCGATAGCAAAGATCGCGGCCAAGCTCGCGCTTGGCTACCTGCTGCACGAAATACCCAACGACATCACGCGCGTCACACCTGCCTCGTTCGAGCCCTCCATCGACTATGTGGTCGTCAAGATTCCGCGCTGGAACTTCGAGAAATTTCCGCAGGCCGACCGCACGCTGACCACGCAGATGAAATCGGTGGGCGAGGCGATGGCGATCGGCAGGACGTTCAAGGAAGCTTTTCTCAAGGGCATTCGATCACTCGAACTCGGGCGGTCGGGACTGCTGTTCACGCGCCCGGCGCGCGACGGAGACGACCGTCAGGGGGAACCAGACGAAGAGGAAGATGCGGCGCTGCGGCGGCAATTGATCGTGCCCAACGACCGCCGCATGTGGGCGCTATTCCGCGCGCTCGACAAAGCGTGGCCGCTCGAGCAGCTGCACGAGTTGACGAAAATCGACCCGTGGTTCTTGGAGCAGTTTGCCGAGCTGGTGGAGCTGCGCCGGACGGCCGAGATGATTGGCCTGCGCGACATGTCCTGCGACCTGTTGCGCACGCTCAAGCGCTCCGGCTTCGGCGACGAGGAACTGGGGCACATTCTCGGGTCCACTGAATCGGCGGTGCGCGAGAAGCGGCTCGAATACAAGCTGACGGCGGCGTTCAAGCGCATCGACACGTGCGCGGCCGAATTCGAATCGTTCACGCCGTACATGTACGGCACCTACGAAGATACGTGCGAAGCCGAACCAACGGCAAATCGAAAGATCGTCATTCTTGGCAGCGGTCCCAACCGCATTGGCCAGGGCATCGAGTTCGATTACTGCTGCTGTCATGCGGTCTTCGGATTCCGTCACGAGGGATTCGAGACCGTGATGATCAACTGCAATCCGGAGACGGTCTCAACCGACTACGACACCGCGGATCGACTCTACTTCGAGCCGTTGACGTTTGAGGACGTGATGGCGGTGATCGAGAGGGAGCGGGAAGGGAATCCCGACGTGGGCTGTGTCGTGCAGTTCGGCGGGCAGACACCCCTCAAGCTGGCACTTGCGCTGCAGGAAGCCGGCGTCAGGATCCTCGGCACGTCACCGGACTCGATCGATCTGGCGGAGGACCGCCAGCGCTTTGCGCAACTACTGTGGGACCTGGGCATTCCGCAGCCGGCCAGCGGCACCGCCACGTCACGCGCCGAAGCACGCGACGCGGCAGCCTCGATCGGGTTCCCGGTCGTTGTCCGGCCTTCGTACGTGCTTGGCGGCCGCAACATGGCCATCGTCTACGATGTCGGCACGCTGGATCGTTACATGACGACCGCGGTGGACGTGTCGCACGACCGGCCGATCCTGATCGACCGCTTCCTCGAGCGTGCCAAGGAACTCGATGTCGATTGTGTCGTCGACACCGCCGGCGCCGTGGTCATCGGCGGCATCATGGAGCACATTGAGGAAGCCGGGATTCACTCCGGAGACAGTTCATGCGTGGTGCCGACTGCACGCGTCAGCGAAAAACACCTGGCGACGATTCGCGATTACACCCGCCGCATCGCCACCGCGCTGAAGGTGATTGGCCTGATGAACGTGCAATACGCCATCAAGGACGATTCCGTGTACGTGCTGGAAGTCAATCCGCGCGCGTCGCGGACGGTGCCGTATCTGTCGAAGGCGACCGGCGTGCCGTTGGCGCAGTTGGCCGCCCGCGTCATGGCGGGCAAGACGCTGGCGCAACTTGGCATCATCGACGACCTCGAGCCGGCCGGCGTGTTCGTCAAGAGTCCGGTGTTCCCGTTCGTGCGGTTTCCGGGCGTTGACACGATCCTTGGCCCGGAGATGAAATCGACCGGCGAAGTCATGGGCGGGGCCAGAAGCTTTGGCCTCGCGTTCATCAAGGCGATGCTTGGCGCCGGACAGCGGCTCCCGGATACCGGCACCGTCTGCATCAGCGTCAACAATGAAGACAAGCCGCAGGTCTTGCCCATCGCCAGGGCCCTCGGCGAACTCGGGTTCGCCGTCGTCGCCACCCGCGGGACGGCAGCGTATCTACGCGCCCACGGCATCGACTGCGATGTCATCTACAAGGTGAATGAAGGGCGGCCGAGTCTGGCCGACGAGATCGTCAATCGCAAGATCACGATGGTCATCAACACGCCGCTGGGACGCGAGTCGTTCTTCGACGACAAAGCCGTACGGCGCGTGGCGATGATGGCCGGCGTGCCCTGCATTACCACCATCACGGGCGCAGCGGCAGCGGTGGACGCCATCCGTGCGGTGCGGACCGAGGGCCTCGACGTACGGTCGCTGCAGGACTATTACGCGTCGGTGGGCGCCACTTGATATCAAGATCACCACGGTCACGAAGATTTAGAAAATTCCTCGTGCCCCTGGTGTCCGTCGTCTAGACAATTTTGCGATTCGCCTGACGTTTGGGCGCCACTGGCGGGCCTTTCCGCCTGCGCGGCGGCTTGCACCTCCCGGAGTGTGCCGCATCTCGTTCTCGTCCTCACCCTCGCCCTCGTCGCCGGTCTCGCCGGCGGCGTCCTGGTTGATGTTCCCGTGGATCTCGCGAGCGCCGTGGTGCTGTCGGCGGCCTGGGCAACGGCGCTGCTGTCGTTCCGGCGCGGTTGGCCCCGGGTGCAACTTGCGGCCGTCTCGCTGCTCGTGGGCGGTTCCGGCTGGGTGTTAGGTGCCCACGCGGTCGACCGTGCGCTGCATCCGCCGTTGCGGACCCTGCTCGAGCAACGTCTCGGCGGTTTTGCCATCGGCCTGCCCGAGATGGGGATCGGGAACCCGATTGTTGTCGAGGGGCGCCTGCGCGAGGACGCCTCGCTCACAGCCACGGGCGCGGTGCTTCGCATCGACGTGGTACGGGTCTGGATGGGGGCTGCCCCCCAAAGGGCCGACGGCGGCATATCCGTGAGCGTTGGCGGGGTGATGCAGCCGCAACATTTGTCGGAGTGGACGGCCGGCCGCGTCGTCCGCGCGCCAGCGCTGTTGAGGCGGCCAGCCCGGTACCTCAACGCCGGTGTCCCGGACCAGGAGCGCGCGCTGGCCCGCCGGGGCGTGGCCCTGGTCGGCAGCATCAAGAGCGCAGCACTGGTCGACGTCGTGTCGCCGGGGCGCTGGTGGGAAGAGAGGGCGGCCGCGATTCGAGCGCGTACCCGCCACGCCCTGACGCGACATGTGCAGCCCCGCTCGGAGCAATCCGCCGCAATCGCCACGGCGATTCTCATTGGCGATCGCGCAGGCCTCGATGCCGAGGTCGAGCGGCGGCTTCAAGAGGCGGGCACATACCATGTCATTGCCATCTCCGGCGGCAACATCGCCATTCTCGCCGGCTTGGCGATTGGGTTGTTCTGGGTGATCGGCGTGCGTGGGCGGTGGGCCGCGGC
>JACCSI010000197.1 GCA_013813075.1 Acidobacteriota bacterium
ATGTCGTCCTTCGCCTGGTCCGGGTCAAGGCCCCTGTCGCGGGCATCCTTGCCTTGTTTCAGCAACTCTCGGAACACGTCGATGGTGGCGTGCAAAAGCTCTCTGTCGCGCAGCGGCTCGCCATGGCCCGTGACGATCACGTCAGCGCCGAGCGCATCGACAGTCTCGAGCGCGCGAAGCCATTCGGTGCGGTAGCTGCTCATCGCGAAAGTAATCGGGTTGACCAGCAGGTCGCCCGTCACCACGACACGCTCCTTCGGCAGATACATCAACGCATCACCGGGTGTCACCCCGCGGCCAAAGTTGAGGATTTCGATTTGACGCCCGCCGAGCGATGTCGAGCCGATCTGTGAAGGTGACGGTTGGCAACGTGTGTTGCACACGCGTTTTCTGTTCGACAAAGAACCGCGCGTCGTGTAGCGCGTCTCGCAGGGCCGGCGGATCTGCCGGTTGTGGGGATGACGCTTCACCGGCGGCGAGGCGCGTCTCAATCGAGCAGACGTTGATTAGAACGTGACGAAGCAAACCCTGGAGTTGCTTGCAACTGTTGATTGTTTGATATGGATACGTTCAACCAGACAAGCTGCGCATTTGATCGCTGCTGCCGTCCAAGCACCGGACAGTGGGGCGGGACTAGAATTCCGCCATGTCGACCGTGCTCTGGATTGCGCTGGCCGGGGCCGCCGGAACCGTGGCGCGGTATCTGGTCGGTCTGTGGGCCGAGCAACGTCTGCCTGCGAATCTTCCGTATCCGACGCTTATCGTTAACCTCTCGGGCTGCTTTGCCATCGGGTTGGTCATGCACGTCGCGCTCACACAGAGCTGGCCGCCGGTGCTGCGTGCCGCGATAGTCACCGGCTTCCTTGGCGGATTCACGACCTATTCGAGCTTCAACTACGAGACTATTCGGTTGCTCGAAGAAGACTTACCTGCGGCGTTCCTGAATATCGCCGTCACGTTGTTTGGCGGGCTTGCGCTTGGGTGGCTTGGGATGGTGACGGGCCGCGCCTTCGCCTCGGGGTGAGCGCTGCGGCGAGTCGCTTATCGAGGTTTTGTCCGCTTGCCAGTCTTGGCCGCGTCGAATCGCGCCGCGAACGTCGCGAAGTCGGGCGTCACGGCGCGCCACTCGAGATCATCAACGGACGCAAACAGCGGAATGTCAGTGCGAAGCCGGGCCAGTTCGCGAAACAGGAATGCCCGGTCGCGCCAATCGCCAAGCATCTCGGGCGGAATCGACTCGAGGTGACCGTAGCGTTTCAACACCGACGCCGTGGTCTTGGGTCCCCATTTCGGTACGCCCGGATACCCATCGGCTGCGTCGCCGACGAGTGCGAGGTAGTCCGCGATCAAGGCCGGAGGCACGCCGAATTTCTCAGTCACGCCGGCTTCGTCCCGCGTGATGCGTTGACGGCGATCCATCTGCACAACCAGGGTCCCGCGCACACACTGCGCAAGGTCCTTGTCTGGCGTGCAGATGACAACGCGCGTCACTCGAGGGTCACGCGCAGCAATCTCTGCCGCCGAGGCCAAGGCATCATCGGCCTCGAACTCAACCATGGGCCATGTCGCAATGCCAAGGGCGACCATCGTCTGCTCGAGCAGGCCAAACTGCGCCAGCAAGTCCGGCGCGATCCCGGCACCGGTCTTGTAGCCCGGCCACATCTGGTTACGAAACGACTCGATGACGTGATCGGTCGCGATGCCGATATGGGTCACTCCGCTCTTGAGCAGCCCCCCGACTGACGCGACCACCCCGCGGACGGCGGCGATTTCCTGACCATCGGCGTCAGTGGCCGACGGTAGCGCGTAGTAGTGGCGGAAAAGCTCGTAGGTGCCGTCGATGAGATAGACGTCCAACGTCGCATCATCCTATAGTGACGACATGAGAGCTGCGATGATTACTGGTCTCCTAATTCTTTCTCTAGCGGTTGGCGGGACCCAGGCCCTCGCCCGCCTCGATGTCGCGGCGGCCAGCCCGCAGCAGCCGGCCGTAGACGCGCGTCCTGCAAACGATCCCAACCAGAAGCCCGCAGCGGCCGGCCAGACCGACGCCCCGGAGCGCGGTTCGAGCGTCGCGTTCGAGGTCGTGACCGTGGCAGAGGGCCTGGTCAATCCGTGGAGCCTGGCGTTTCTGCCGAACGGCAAGATGCTCGTGACCGAGCGTCCGGGGCGGCTTCGGGTGGTCACGCCAGAGGGCAAACTCTCGGAGCCCGTCAGCGGGCTTCCCGAACTGGTCGCGCGAGGTCAGGGTGGACTGCTCGACGTCGCGCTCGACCCGGCATTCGCGAAGAACAATACGATTTACTGGTGTTACTCGGAACCGCGCGAGGGCGGGGCAAATAACACCGCTGTGGCTCGTGGCAAGCTGGTGGACGAGGCGGCGCCGCGGGTTGACGAGGTGCAGGTGATTTACCACCAGTCGCCGTCGTTGATCTCAAACCTGCATTTCGGCTGCCGCTTGGTATTCGGCCGGGACGGCACGCTGTTCATCGCGCAGGGCGACCGATCGATCACCGAGGGGCGGATGCAGGCGCAGAAGATGGACAGCTTGATTGGCAAAATCGTGCGCCTCAACACCGATGGCTCCATTCCGAAGGACAACCCCTTTGTTGGCAAAGAGGGCATAAGCCCGGAGATCTGGTCGTTTGGGCATCGCAACATCCAAGCCGCGACACTGCATCCCACGACAGGTGAGTTGTGGGAAGTCGAACACGGCACGCGTGGTGGCGACGAGCTCAACGTCGCCCGCAAGGGCAAGGATTACGGCTGGCCCACGATCGCGTACGGCATCGAGTACCGCGGCGGCCAGATTACAGGCGGCATTCAGTCGCAGGCCGGAATGGAACAGCCGGCCTACTACTGGGACCCGGTCATTGGTCCGAGCGGCATGACGTTTTACACAGGCAGCCTGTTCCCGGCGTGGAAGGGTAATTTGTTTGTCGGTGGCCACGCCACCAACGACCTGGTCCGACTCGAGGTGCAGGGCGACAAGGTCGTCGGTGAGGAGCGGCTGTTGAAGGACTTGCAGCCCAAGCCCGAACGCGTGCGTGATGTGCGCCAGGGCCCTGATGGGGCGATTTACCTTCTGACCGACAGCGCCACCGCGCGGCTTCTCAAGCTGGTGCCGAAGAAATGAACGACGGCCGCGTCACACGGCGTGAGGTCTTGCGCCAGGTGGGCGCGGTGGTCGCGGCTACCGCGCTACCGGGCAGCGCCGCGGCGGAAACCCAGGCGCCTGGTGGTGGGAGCCCGGCGCTGAAGTTCTTCCCGGGGTTCAAGCCGCTCACCCTGCAGGTCAACGGAGTCACCATCAACGGTGCGATGGCCGGTCAGGGGCCACCGGTTCTCCTGCTGCACGGTGCCCCGCAGTCGATGATCTCGTGGCGGCTGGTCGCGCCGGATCTTGCCAAGCACCACACGGTGGTGGTCACCGATCTGCGCGGATACGGCGACAGCAGCAAGCCTCCTGACGGCGAGAACCACGCCAACTACTCCAAGCGGATGATGGCAGCCGACCAGGTCGAGGTGATGAAGCAGCTCGGATTTCAGAGGTTCGCGACGATTGGGCATGACCGCGGCGGGCGGGTCGGACATCGCATGGCGCTCGATCATCCGGAACGCGTCACACGATTGGCGGTGCTCGACATCGTGCCGACGCATTACCTCTACACGCACGTGACGCTCGAGTTCGTACAAGCGTACTTTCACTGGTTCAATTACCTCCGCCCGGCCCCTGCGCCAGAGAATCAGCTTCAGGAAGAGATCGAACGGCAGGCGTCGCGCATGACGACGGATGTGCAGCAGGAATATCTCCGCGTCCGGCGCGATCCTGCAAATATCCACGGCATGTGCGAGGACTACCGTGCGGCGGCGTCCATCGACCTGGAACACGACCGCGCCGATCTTGAGAAGAAGATCGACGCGCCGGTGCTGGCGCTATGGGGTGCCAAGGCGCCGATGGGACGGCTCTACGACGTGTTGTCGATCTGGAGGGAGCGCGCCGCGACGGTGAGCGGGCGATCAATTCCAGCCGGCCATAACCTGCAGGAAGATGCGCCGGACGTGGTGGCGGCGGAACTGCTCGCGTTTCTCAAGGGGGAGGCCTCGCCCCTGGCCAGGAGCCGCCCCCGGCACCTCACTTCGCCGGCGTTTCGCACTCCCCGTAATACTGCTCCGGACGAGACGTAAACCCAGGCACCGACACGGGGGTGAACTCGTGTCGCGTGTGAACGGCCTGCAATTTCCCCGCGCGCGTTTCGGTGTTGAACACGGTGGTTACGTACAGCGCGCCGTACGGATCCATCTGCATCAGATGCAGATAGTTGCCGACGACGCGAACGGTGATGTGCGCCTTGCTGGTGCCGCCGACCGCGTCGGCGGTGCCGTCCTGGGTGTCGATCGACG
>JACCSI010000628.1 GCA_013813075.1 Acidobacteriota bacterium
CACCTTGCCCGAACGCCGCGCTATAATGTACTGCGCGAAATTCTCGTAACGCGCTGATAGGTCGGCATTTCCGATGAAACGACTCGCCACTGCGACGATGGCTGCAGCGTGCATGGCGGCGGCGGTCTGGCCGCTTACCGGATTCGCGCAGCGCCCATCGCAGCCGACCGGACCCGGTCTTCGACCAACGCCTTCACATGTCTCTTCGCCGTCCCCCGCCGAGCAGACCGCATTGGTCGTCCAGTACTGCGTGAACTGTCACAACGACCGCACCAAGAGCGGCGGACTGTCGCTTGCTTCGTTCGATGCCGAACGCGCCCACCAGAGTGCGGAACTCAGCGAGAAGATGATACGAAAGCTGCGGGCCGGCATGATGCCGCCGGCCGGCGCGCGGCGGCCGGCAGCGGACGTCGTCACCGGACTGGTCCGGGCGCTCGAGGGGCACATGGATCGGGCCGCAATGAGTCGACCCGACCCCGGCTGGCGTCCATTTCAACGTCTTAATCGCGCCGAATACAAGCGGGCGGTCAGAGACCTGCTGGCCGTCGATGTCGATGTCGCGGCGTATCTGCCGGCAGATACGATCAGCGACGGGTTCGACAACATCGCTGACGCTCAGACCTTCTCGGCGACGCTGCTGTCCGGCTATTTGCGCGCCGCGAGCCGCATCACCGCACTGGCGCTCGGCGATATCGATGCGACGACCGGAGAGACGAACTACAAAGTGCCGAAGACCGCGTCACAGCTGCAGCGCGCCGACGGCGCGCCCTTTGGCACGCGCGGCGGGTTGTCCACGATGCACGTCTTTCCGGCTGACGGCGAGTACGTCTTCCGCATGGACCTGCACGCCAACGCCTGCGGCGTGCTCTTCGGTGGGCCGACCACCGGCGAGCAACTGGAAGTCTCAGTCGATGGTGAACGCGTCGCGCTGATCGACGTCAACCCCCGAATGACCGAGGCGGAGACCGGCCTGACCTTGAAAACCCCGCCCGTCTCGTTGCGCGCCGGATCGCACCGCGTGACGGCCGCGTTCATCAATCGTTTCGAAGGCCCGGTGGTCGACCTGTTGGCGCCCATTGAACACACGCTGGCTGATACACAAATTGGCGTCGCCTTCGGTATTACCACGCTGCCGCACCTCAAGGATCTCAGTATCGTCGGGCCGTATCGGACCACCGGCGTTTCCGACACCGTGAGCCGCCGCAAGGTGTTCACCTGCCGGCCGACCACCCCGGACGAAGAACTGTCTTGCGCGCGCCGTGTTGTCGGTCGGATGGCGACCGAGGCATTCCGAGCACCAGTGGGCGAGGCCGATTTTGGCGCGCTGATGCAGCTGTACGCCGAGGGCCGGGAGGAGCGTGGCTTCGAAGGCGGCATTGCGGCCGCAGTTGAAGCCATCCTGGTCAGTCCGCAGTTCCTGTTCCGTCTGGAGCCGGTGCGACCCGCGGCGGCGGCCGCGCGCGGTTATCGCCTTGGCGATCGGGAACTGGCGTCGCGTCTTTCATTCT
This sequence comes from Acidobacteriota bacterium, assembly GCA_013813075.1. GTDB lineage: Bacteria > Acidobacteriota > Vicinamibacteria > Vicinamibacterales > UBA2999 > JACCSI01. The sequence continues at coordinate 1,509 of JACCSI010000628.1, forward strand.
TCTTGTGGGGCGCAGCGCCGGATGGGCCGCTGCTCGACGCCGCAGCGGCTGGACGTCTGAGCCGGCCAGCGGAGCTCGAGAAACAGGTCAGGCGTCTGCTCGCCGATTCCCGATCCGACGCGCTGTCGACGCGATTTGCCTCGCAATGGCTGCGTCTCAACGATGTTGACGAGATGCTGCCCGACGCGCTGTTGTATCCGTATTTCGACCAATCGCTCGGGCAAGCGTTCAAGCGCGAAACGGAGCTCTTCTTCGACAGTCTGGTCCGCGAGGACCGTAGCCTGCTCGACCTGCTCACCGCCGACTACACGTTCGTGAATGAGCGGATCGCTCGCCACTACGGAATTCCGAATGTGACCGGTGCAGCATTCCGCCGCGTGCCGGTACCGGAAGAGCGACGCGGCATACTTGGCCATGGCAGTATTCTCGTGCTGACGTCGGTCGCCGACCGCACGTCGCCGGTGATGCGCGGCAAGTGGGTCATGGAGGTGATGCTCGGGTCGCCGCCGCCGCCGCCCCCCCCCAACGTGCCCGCGCTCGAGGAAACGCCGGGCGCGGGAGCAGGCAAGCTGCTCTCGGTGCGGGAGCGCATGGAAGAACATCGCCGCAATCCCGCGTGCACATCATGCCATCGTGTGATCGATCCGCTGGGTCTGGCCCTCGAGAACTTCGATGTGACGGGCAAGTGGCGGATCAAGGACAACGAGGTGGCGGTCGATGCCAGCGGCGTGTTGTACGACGGCACGCCGATGAATGGGCCGGCCGGTCTGCGTCAGGCGCTGCTCAAACATCAGGACGTCGTGCTTCTCAGCTTCACCGAGCGGCTGATGACGTTTGCTCTCGGCCGCCGGCTGTCTGCGTCCGACATGCCGGCCGTACGCGCCATTGTCCGTGACGCGGGCAGGCAGGACCACCGCGTCTCGTCGTTCATTCTCGGAATCGTTCGCAGCGCCGCGTTTCATTCGACGTCGGGCGCCCCTTTGGAGCCTCCATGATCGTCAGCACAGCACCGCTTCCGCGTCGTACGGTCCT
>JACCSI010000652.1 GCA_013813075.1 Acidobacteriota bacterium
GTAGTTCACGCCGTAACCGATGACGGGCCAGCCGTAGTTGCGGCCTGGCAGGATGTGATTCAATTCGTCGCCGCCCTGCGGGCCGTGTTCGTTGGCCCACAGGGCGCCGGTCTCAGGATGAATGGCCATGCCCTGCACGTTGCGGTGGCCGTAGCTCCAAATCTCGGGCTTGGCGCCCGCCTGGTTCACAAACGGGTTGTCCGCGGGTACCCGGCCATCGTCGTGAATACGGACGATGGTGCCGTGGTGATTGGACAGGTCCTGCGCCGGATGCGCTTCGAGATTACCCTCCGGGGGAACCTGGCGATCGCCAATCGAGATGAACAAGAATCCGTTTTTGTCGAACGCCAGCTTGCCGCCGTAGTGACCTCGACCGCGCGACACCGACTCGAACAAGTGCTCGACGTTGGTGAGCCGATCGTTGTCGAAGCGCGCCCGGATGACCGCCGTCGTGCCTTGCTTGCCGTCCTCGACTGGCTTGGCATAGGTGAGGTAGAGCAGTCGGTTGGACGCAAAATCGGGGTGAGGCATCACCTCGAAGAGGCCGGCCTGCCGGTCGTGCAGTACCGCGGGCAGCCCTTCGACGGCCTGCGGCAGCAGCTGGCCTTGACGGATGATGCGCAGGCGGCCGGGCCGCTCCGTCACCAGCACGTCGCCGCCGGGCAGAAACGCGATCGCCCACGGCTGCACGAGCCCTTCGGCCACGGTGGCGACCCGATAGTCGTGTTGGGCGGAACGCACCGCGGTCTGACCGGAGATGCGCGTTGTCCCTGAAAGCAGCAGTGCAAAAACCAGCAGCGCCATCAACCCGCGAGTCATGTCAATCTCCTTGCCGAGCGGCGTCACAGAAGCGCGACCCCCACCACCGATCATAGGTGCCGCATTCCGTGTGGTCAACGGTCTCGCGCACGATGTGACCGACCCGGTCTGCTCAGAAATCGACGTTTTTGGTCACGCGCTCCCCGCGCTCGTGAAACGAGCGCCGGAGCACATCGATGCGCCGCCGTGCTTCGGCGGAGTCGCGCACGCCGAGTGTGATGTTGAGCAGGTCGATGTACCAAGGCAGCTTGACATCATCGCGGACGTAGCTGTCGACGATGTCGCGTGCGATTGGCAAGGTGGTGTTCTTGGACTGTGCGTGCACATCCCGATCGCCGGCGTGCAGCAATTTGTCGTACTCTTCCGCCAGCAGTCGTGAGAACAACGTCGTGGTGAACCCGTCGCCCGCGCTGACGCCGGTGTCTGCGTCGTCTTCTGTGAGACGTGCGTCTTTATGCAGCCATTCCCACAGGATGCTCAACCGAATTTCGCCCGTCGCCATGTCTTCCATCAGGTTGAGCACGTCCTCGTTGCCGAAAAAATCCGCCGGTTTGAGGGCCGCCGCCTGCAGACCCTGCCCGAACGCATTGCCGTACTGGACGGCCACACTGATGAGGTCGCGTGCGCCGCGAATCGTCCGCGGGCCAGGGTCGAGCGACGTCAGGGCGCCGGCGTCACCGGCGCTGTAGGTGAGAGGCGGAAATGTCCGTCCGCGTTGGTTATCTTGCTGTGCGCTTTCCCAGACGGGCCGTACGATGTGCACCATCTTCCAGTGCGCGACCCATTTACCGCTCGCGCCCTCGCGCTGTTCGCGGCGGGCGCCGTGGAGGGCTTTCTCCATACTGCGCGCCACGCCGGCTGGCGAGCCGACTGGAATGTTGGGCTCCATGCCGCCCTGCCACAGGGCGCACTGGCCGTGCGCGTCCGGCGTGTTGACCGCTCGACGGACGCGATCCTCGTAGCGATGCATGTAGCCGAACGTCATCGTCACGGCGTCGATATTCGGGTTGATGAAGTTGTGGTCCCATGCGAGCGCGTCCGAGACGCTGTTGATGTAGTCCCACCGCCCGGTGTTGAAGCCGACAAATCGCGACGCCAGCGTGGCGCGAATCTCCATCAACTGAAAGCAGGCCTCGATCTGTTCAACCAGCACATAGGTCTTGATCGCGCCGACGTCGATCCCGAGGTGCTGCTCCAGCGCGCTGAGGACGTCGTGCCAGAGCGCCGCCTCTTCCGCGGTCTGGATCTTGGGCAAGTACAACACCAGCGAGGCCCCGCGATCGCGTAAGGGACGATGATTGTTGACGATGAAGGAGACGGTGTCGACGATGGATGCGGCGAAGCCGGAGCCGTCCGATCGGCGGACGTGGCGGTCGTCGAGGTGCAGCCCCCGCGGCCGGAACAGGTTGGTCGTTGTGTCCAGCTGCCGTCGCCAGTCGGTGACGATACGCCGCCCAAGGAACGGCTCGGACCATGCGTTCATCTCGCGCGCGACCTGCTCGGCGGCGCCCATGAACACCGGGTCGCGCCGCATGGCAAGCGTGAGATTGCGCTGGTTGTCGAGCGCCATCGTCGACAGCTGTCCAAGGGCGTCTTCACCGTCGAACATCCAGCCGTCTGCGCCGGACAGCAGCGCATAGGCGACGTTGCGAATGCTCTTGTCAAGCGACACACCAGGTTTGGCGCCGGGCCCCGTGCCCTGGATCCATTGCCGCTGCAGATCGTGCGGAATCTCACTGCCGACGAACTTCCCGTCGCGTGCGTCCTGCACGCGAATGTTGGTTCGAGCGATAACCTGCCCGGGATCGAGAAACGAAATGCGCTCTCCGTCCCGGGCGCGCTGCGCGCGCCGCAAGAGGCGCGCCGACATCAGCGCCTTGCGGTCGTCGTCGAAGGCAGCAAGAGCGTGCAGCGCATCTACGACGCCGCGGGTGTAAACGTCTGGGTAGGCGTCGTGTGATGACTGGCGAATGTCGAGCATGCGCTCGCATTATCCCGCAGCGAGGCGGCGAAGCATCCCGCCGAGGACGCCAAAGCCGCGGAACGGTGACGTCGTCATATCGCCACGACGTGCGTGCTGCGGTCAGCGCTTCAGCGTCACCCGCTGAACGCGCCAGTTCGTCATCTCACCGACGAGCAATTCGTTGTCGCCGCGACAGTCGAGGGAATTGGCCAGCCCGAACTCTTTGGGCTGTTTGCCGGCTGAGCCAAACTTGCCGACCACTTTGCCATCGAGCTGGACTTTATAGATGGCCGCGTCGTCCATGCCGTCGTCGTCGCCGGCGTGTGACACATAGAGGTGCTGTGTGGCACCGCGCGTGATGCACATGGCGAGCGGAGTCCCAACGTTGCCGAATTCCGACTTGAACATGCCTTCCGCGTCGAAGACCTGGATACGCTTGTTGCCCGCGTCTGCGACGTACACGTTGCCCTGTGCGTCAATCGCCAGCGCCTTCACGCCTGCAAACTGGCTCGGTCCGTTTCCAGTTGATCCCCAGTGCGTGATGAAACGGCCGTCCTTGTCGAACTTGGCGACTCGATTGTTGGTCCCGATCCCATCCGCGACGTAGATGTTGCCGGCACGATCCCAGGCGACGTCGGCGGGTCGACTGAACCCAGAGCCGGGAATACCGGAGCCTGGCGGGCGCGCCGGCTGTCCGCTTCCGGCGCCTCCGGGTGGTGCTGGGGCGCCAGGCTGTATCGGCGCCGTGCCGGCGGCAGCGGCTGCGGGTGCGCCGCTGCCCGGCTGGGCGGGCCGGACTACGATCGCCTCCGGCTTTCGGCCAAGGACGAGCGTGACGCGGCCCTCGGTGTCGAACTTCACGATCTGGTTCGCGCCTTCGTCCACGGTCCACACGTTGTCCTGTGGATCGACGCGCAGCCCGATTGCGGCATTGAAGCCGTAGACATCCTGACCCAGCTCGCGCACGAACTTGCCGGTCTGATCGAACTGCAGCAGGCGGGACCCGCCGCGCGAGAACGTCCGATTGTCGCCAAGCGTTGCGTACGGATGGCCGGTGCGCGTGTAGACGAAAATCTGGCCCTTCGAATTGGCACCGACCCCGCCGACTTCGCCGACGTGGAGGTCGTTTGGTGTTTTCAGCAGATCGGTAGCGGCGTCGAATGCGAGGTCTGGCACCGCGGCGCTGCTGTTCTGTGTGTTCTGCGAATGTGCGACCAGCGACGCACCGCAGATCACCAGCGCCGCCGCCGCTGTAGAGTGAAAAATGTTGGGCATATTCATGGCCCGGGCTAACGCCCACGCCCTCCGGCTGCAGCAGTTGGCTTGACCGCCTGCGGCTTCAGCAGAATTTTCTGCGAGCGCCAGTTATTGATCTCGGCCGTGAACAGCACGTCCGGGTCGCGGCAGTCCATCTGGTGAATGGTCGCGAACTCACCGACTGCTTTACCCGCCCTGCCGAACCTGCCGATGAGGGTGCCGTCGAGTTCCATCTTGTAGACCTCGCCCGTGAACTCGGCGCCGGCTGCCGGCGCGCTGTCCTGCCATGAATTCGATGAGTAGAGGTATTGCTTGCCAGGATTCTTCGGACCGGGCCCGCCCGACACGCACACCGCCCACGGGTTGCCGACGTTGGTGTAATTGGCCTTCCAGTTCAAGTCGTTGTCGAGCACCTGCACCCGCGCGTTGCCGCGATCGCCGACGTAGACATTGCCCTGGAAGTCCGTGGCGATGGAATGCGGCGTATTGAACTGCAGGTTGCCGTCGCCACGAGTGCCCACCGCTTTGACGAACCGCCCGGTCTTGTCGTACTTCACCACGCGCGCATCGAAGTAGCCATCCGACACGAAGATGTTGCCCTGTTGATCAAAGGCGACGTCGGTCTCGCGGCCGAAGCGGTATTTCTCGTTCCGTCCGTGGAACCGACCCGCACCCGGCATCTTCGCAAGCATTGCCACCGGGTTCTCGCGGCGCCCGATCGTCATCAGCACCTTGCCCTCTGGGCTGAACTTGATCAGCATGTCGGTGCCTTCATCAACGGCCCAGATATTGTCCTGCGCATCGACGCGCACCGAATGTGCGAAGGAAAACCCGTAGTTGCCGCGGCCAATCTCGCGCACAAAATTGCCTTGCGGGGTGTATTCGAACAGCCGCGTCTCGTAGGCGCGGTGGTAGATGTAGATGTTGCCCTTCGAATTGGTCGCGATGCCCATGTTCTCGCCGGTGTAGATGCCCGGCGGGTTCTTGAAGAAATTGGGCACCGCTTCGTGCGGAATCACCGGCACGTTGGTTGCCGTGGCCCTCGATTGGGCCGACAGCGGGTGAAAGAGCAGCGACATTGTGCCCGCCAGCACGACCGCGCCGAGGGACCACTTTACGGACCGGTTCATTGGTTACTCCGGAATTGAGCATCGATGCCCAGAATGCCAGCGCAATCTATCCGACTGGCGCCGCCCGTTCAAGGTCCGTGATGCATTAATCTGTTTGCCGATGGCACACGACCACGCATCTGATGACTTTGACTGGGTTGGCGCACAGTCGATCTGTAACGCGGCGTCGATGTTTTCAAGGCTGCAGGCGGGCGCGAAGGCCGACGTCGAGCAACGAAACAGCCTGGCAGAGTCGGACGACGATTGGACGTTCGCATTCCATCAAGCCGAGGACGACGATGTGGATGCGTTCGAGGTCACCCGCGCGACGGTCTCGGGCAAGGTGACGGCGCTTGTGAAGTTCGAGCGCGCCGGGCGCCGCATTCATGTCCAGGGTGACGACGTCGACGTCGACTTCACCGCCGTGGTTATCCTCGATGCTGGTGGAGCGTGTCGCTGCGTCGTCGGCGAAGCGCTGTATGCGGAGTGGGAGATCAGGCGAATGGCCCTCGAGTTGCTGTTCTTCGAGGAGACGCAGGAGTAGCACCCCCGCGCTGCCTGCGCATTACATCCCGACGATGATCAGCACTCCGGCAATGAGCGCCAGCGCGGCCATGAGCACGGCGGGAACAGGCAGCGTGGCAAATGTGGTAATGCCGGTCAAGATAAGCCAGATACCCAGAAGCATCATGCCGATGCTGCGCGTTGTGCGAATCGCCAAAGGCCACCTCCTAGTGTTGTGGGAAGAAGGAAATAGTAGCTCGGGAGGGGCCACGGCGAGCGGCAAAGAAATCGTCCTGGCGCGTGCGCAGACAGCAGCGCAGTCAAGTTCCGCGCGACCCGGGAGCGCGCGTCGAGAGGGTGCACGAGGATGGACGAGACGAGTCGCCAGACGGCCGCGTCGTGGCACTTGTCCGTCAAGCATCTCAACCCCGATCCACCTGACGACCACCTCTCTACCTCGCGGTCGCCGGCGGTCCTGAGGTCTTGCCGGCGCCGGAAAGCGATTGATGGCAGTTCGGTCAGCAGCCGCGTGGTGGCCGGCTCAGCTGCGTGATCGTTCGTTGCACTCAGACGTTCCGCGTTAAGCTCGCTCGCGGAGGCTCGCAAATGGTTCTTAGCGCCGCATCACTCAGTCCGATGATCGCCTTGCTCTTCGGCATTCTGATCCTCGTCTTTCCGAGGATGTTGAATTACCTCGTCGCGATCTACCTGATTTTGTCGGGCCTCATCGGCCTCGGTGTGCTGGCGCTGTGACGCGCCCGATCCTCTGACGCCTCTGACGTCGTCGCTTGACGCGGATCGAGTAGTTGGGTGGCGGCAGGCTGTCAGTGTGGCGGCTGACGGTGCAGCGCGACAAGGTCGCCCACGGTGACGGCGTCGGTAGCCCGGTCGATGCGAATGGTCGCGGAGTGCTCTCGGACCGCGACAATCACGGCCTCGGCCACCGTCGCAACGGGCCCGCGCCCCCGCACTGCGTGCCGAAAGACGGTTAGCCGCTGGCCACGCTGCGCCCCGCCCGCGGTGCCGCGGTCGATCACCATCAGCTGCCGGGGTGCGCCCATTTCTTTCCCGTGCTCGCCGAAGATGATGTGCGCCGGATCCTCGTACTGCGCCGTACCGTTCGCCTGCGCGATGAGCGCGGGCAGCGGCTCGAACAGCTCGACCGTGTCGCCGGCAAAAAATTCGCCGCACGCATACACGACCACCGCGGTCGATGACCGGGCGGCAATGGCAACGACTTGAACGAGGCCGGCCGTGTCCTCGCCAAACGACGCGTGTTGGATCGGCAACGACTTATCGCCGATGCGGAAGCGCCGTCGCACGACGTAATTCTGCCCGATGGAGGCGCCGGCCTTTTCGCCGACGTCCAGCAGCAGGACGTCGTTGTCGCCGAACAGCGTCCGTTCCTTTTCATCTCTGTGCCCGACAATCTTGCCGAGTGCCGCATCAATGCCGCGCGGTTGTCCCGGCCCGCACACTGACGCGAGCGCCTCCTCAGGGACCGGGTCGGTCTGGATTCTCGGCCGAATCCTGGAACGCGGCGGGTCCATGGGCGGTGCCGATGCGACCACTTCGACGCGTTCGCTTACTGGTGCAAGGTTCAGACGAGCATCCAACACGAATACTTCGCCCGCCCGCAGCGCGATGCCGGCGCTGCCGAGAGTCTCGAATCCGGCGAGCTCAAAGGTCACCGAGTGCGCACCCGGGGCAAGGGGCGGGGAACTGTAGTGCCCGGCTTCGTCTGTGACGACGATGACGGGACCGCGCAAACGTGGCGACACGATCGCGACGGCAACCCCGGGAAGCACTGCCCCCGAGTCGTCCGTCACACGGCCAGTCAGCTTGCCCTGTTCGCCTTGGGCGAACAGTGGGGCGGTGGCGAATAAGATGAGGCACGTCATCCCGGCGAGTGCCCGTATCGAGGGAGTCATGGTCAAGGTCGGAGCGCGCGGAGGCGCGCCCGTGTAACGGTTATCGGCCGATCCACCGTAGAACCGCAGGGGCGCGAGGCTATTCCGAACGGAGGGCGTGGACCACGTCAACGCGCGAGGCGCGCGCAGCCGGCAGCAGTGACGCGAGGAGAGCGGCGCCGACGAGCAGCAGGGCAGCTCCCAGCACCGTCAGCACGCCCGGAAGTTCCACGGTTGTGATGTAGCTGCCAACCAGGCGTGCGAGGACGATGCCGGCGACCACTCCCGCGGCGACGCCGCTGAGGGCGATGACGGCGCCTTCTCGCAGGATGCGCCCGAGCAGCTGCGATGGCGCCGAGCCGATGGCGAGGCGGACGCCAAACTCGCGCGTGCGGGCGCTCACCGAAAAGGTGAGCACGCCGGCAACGCCCACCACGGCGATCATCAACGCCACACCGGCAAATCCGCCGAAGATGAGCGCGTTCAGCCTGTTCGGCGCCAGCACCTCGGCACGCACATCCTCGAGCGTCGCGGCCCGTTCGACGGGCTGTTCGGCCGATAGCTCGCGAATGATCTTCGTAATCGGCGGCACCAGCCCATAAGGGTCTCCACCGGCCGCGTGGACAAACAGCCGTCCGCCGCCGATCTCCTGGTCGAGCGGGTGATACACGGTCATGGCCGGCCCGGGCACGACATTCTCGTCGTCCACATCGGCGACGACACCGACAATGCGGCGTGGGTCGCCGCTGACGTCGATGAACTTGATCACCGGATCGGTCCACATCAAGCGGCGGTTCACTGCGTCCTGCGTCGGAAACATACGGCGCGCCAGGCTGTGACTGATGATGACGACCTTTTCCGCCTCCCGTCGATCGCCGTCGTTGAAGTCGCGGCCGGCCAGGATCGGCACTCCAAGCGCCGGGAAGAAGCCCGGCGAAACCGTACGAAACCGCGCCCGTGGATCCTCCTCACCGTTGGCCTTGGTGTACCCTTCGGCCGAAAACTGCGCTTCGAAATACCCCTCGTCGCGCCACGGCACGAC
>JACCSI010000674.1 GCA_013813075.1 Acidobacteriota bacterium
GATGAATTCCGCGTCTGAACCCATGTCGCGAGTGCCGACGACTCCATTCGCCAGATGCAGATCCAGCGATTCCATGCCGGTCATCTCCTGATGCGCGTGCATGTCCCAGAGACCGGGAATGAGGAACTTGCCGGTGCCGTCGACTCGCACCGCGCCGGGCGGCACGGATATCGACGGGCCGATCGCCGCGATCTCGCCGGCCTTCGTGACGACGGTCGTTGCCCTTTGCGGCGCGCCGCTGACGACATCGACGAGCGTGACGTTCGTGATCGCGATGGAGCCTTCAAGCCGAGAAGCCGTGCGCGGCTCGCGCACTACATCCGGCGCCGACTCGCTCCGGCAGCCAGCGACGAGGAGGGCAAGGACCGCTGGGACGACGACGCATGCGAGTGCCGCCATAACATTCACCGTTTCCTCCGTCAGCGTGTTCAGGCGCGCATTCGTAACGGCCTAGGTCATCCGCATCGTGACGATGCCGTAAGGCGGAACCTGGGCGTCGACGCCGCCGTTCTGGACGGGGAGGGAATGGCGGTCTCGTTCCAGAAAGTCGACCGCAGCGCCGGCGTTGACGGGCGTCTTTGATGTGACGTAGACCATTGCCGGCGTTTCGTCAGCATTGAACATGCGAACGATGATGCCGTCATGCTCTTCGGCGCGGTGACACGCGCTCAGCACGACGTCACCGGGCCCTGCCTCGATCTGCAGGAACGTCGAAGTCGCCGGCTGCTGTCCGCCGGCACCAACGGCAGGCACGACAAGCGGAGGCGTCGCGAACGACGCGGCGCGGCGAAACAGCGTACCGTTTGACGGCGCGTCGCCGCGGGGCTCGAACGCGAGATGGAATTCGTGACGGCCGGGACACTGCGCGCCGGGAGTCGCAAGCCCCGGACCGGCATGACCGGAGGGACGCAGGACGAGATCTTCTCTCGACAGATAGCCGACACAACGAAGCAGCGTGAGCGCAAGCGTCGACACGCGCCCGTCATCACCGGGCACCGCCTCGTATTCGGACAGCCCCTCGCCAAAGAGAATCGCACCCGCGCAGTCGCTGCCCGCTTCAGTGAACGAGGCGGTCGGGCCGTAGCTGACAGGCACTTCCATCCTGACGTGTTCCGGCCGTTCACGCCGTGCCGGCCGTCGCGCGACGCCAAAGGCCGTCTCGGCCCGCACCTCGGTGATTTCGTCCACACCGGTAGGAAACAGCAGCCGCAAACGGTGATCCGCCGAACGGTTGTCGATGGCGATGCGCCAGCCGACGCGCGGCGAGCCGGCGTCGAGGGTGACGATGATGCTGACAGCGTTGATGACGACCTCGTCACTCCGTCGCGAGCGGTCGGGCGTAATCGCGGCGGGCAACGCGAGGTTGCCATCGATGCGGAACGACGCACGAAGAGGGCCGGCGTCCCCCGCAGTAATCCGCACATCCGTGAGGTCCGCGGATGTGATGCGGCGGTCCGTGGCCGGGGGCGAGTAGTTGTACTCGTCGCCGACGTCGCCGACGTCCTCGAGCGTGCCGCAGCGCTGGTAACGCACATCTGAGCGCTTGTCTTCCACATCCACGGTGCCATCGTCGTTGATCGCAATGCGCACGTGCTCGTTCTCGGCAGTGCGGCCGTCGACGCGCACATCTGTCGCAGTTGCGCCCGCGCCGGGAGAGACGGAGGTGGTGGCAAAAACTGCGTCGAAGGTGGCATAGCCGCACGCGGGGACCTGGCCTTGCCAGACGACATGGTGGCGCCGCCCACGGAGGATCCACGGCGTTTCGTAGCGGCTCATCACCACCGGCCGGGACTCCTCGACCGACAGGACTTGAAATGGCGCGGGCTGCCCATCGTGAGTCGCGATGCCGGCTATGTGTGCGTCCTTCGGCCAGAAGCGAACCGGCGCGTCGAGCGCACCAGGGTCGACGACGCGACGGGGCTCGTCGCTTTCGTATGGGACGTCGACGTATGCCTGAACGACGCCGCTGACTGGTTCGGCCGTCGTATTTACCGCGATCAGACGCAGCGTCCCAGGCGGCCCGGCCGGAAC
>JACCSI010000681.1 GCA_013813075.1 Acidobacteriota bacterium
ACGCAGCCGCTCAACACCTCGCGCGACAAGTCGCCGGCCGCGGCGATTGCGGGGCTCGTCGAATCGGCCGGTCCGCGTCGTCGTCGCCTGCCGGACGAGCGTCAGGCTGTCACGCACAAGTTCGACATCGCGGGGCACGAGGGCTACATCACGGTCGGCCTGTTCGAAGACGGCCAGCCGGGAGAAATCTTCTTGGTCATGGCCAAGGAAGGCTCGACGATCTCGGGCTTTGCCGATGCATTTGCGCAGGCCATCAGCTACGCGCTGCAGTACGGCGTGCCGCTGCAGGCGTTGGTCGACAAGTTCAGCCATGTGCGCTTCGAGCCCTCGGGCATGACCAAGAACGCCGACGTGCGCTTCGCGAAGTCGATTGTCGATTACATCTTCCGCTGGATGGCGTCGAAGTTCCTGTCGCCGGAAGCGCAGTACGTCGCCGGCGTCAATAACCGCGACGACGTGACTGCAAGTCCATCCGCGCTCGGAACAGGCAACGGGCACGCGGTTCCAGCGAAGGCCGCGGTTCCGGCGCTGCCGTTGCCGAAGGTCAGCACCCCGGGGCCAAAGCCGACGCAGTTTGCCGCGATTCAGAACCAAGAAGACGCGCCCCCGTGCACGACCTGTGGATCGATCATGGTCCGCAGTGGGGCCTGCTACAAATGCGGCAACTGCGGTACGACCTCGGGCTGCGCCTAGGCGTACGCCCGCGCCCGAGGCGACCGGTTTGGCAAAGCGCCGCCGGATCACTGGTTGAACGGCGGCGCTGAGGTCCAGCGCCACCTTGACGGTACGATAAGGGCGTGGCGATCGATCGGACCGCTGCGCCCCACCTGTTTCGGGCGCTTCGCAACCCGAATTACCGGTTGTTCTTTGCCGGACAGGGCATCTCGCTGGTCGGCACCTGGACCACGCGTCTCGCGGCGAGCTGGCTCGTCTACCGTCTTACCGACTCCGCCTTGTTACTCGGTCTGGTGGGGTTCTTCGGTCAGATTCCCACCCTGATCCTGGCGCCATTTGCCGGCGTCTTCATCGACCGATGGAATCGCCGCAGCGTCCTGCTCGTCACACAGTCGCTGTCCATGATGCAGTCGCTGGCTCTGGCGGCACTGACATTGAGCGGTCGCATTACCGTCGCCGATGTCATGATGCTTCAGGCGCTGCAGGGGGGAGTGAACGCCTTTGACACACCCGCGCGCCAGGCGTTTGTCGTCGAAATGGTCGAAGACCGCGCCGACCTGGCCAACGCGATCGCATTGAACTCGTCGCTCGTCAACGGCAGCCGCATGATTGGTCCGGCCGTTGGCGGCGCCCTGACGGCCGCGGTGGGGGAGGGTTGGTGCTTTCTTGCCGATGGGTTGTCGTACATCGCAGTGATGGGCTCTCTGCTCGCCATGACGGTCAATCGCGCAGCGAGACGTCGTCATTCGCAACCGGTGTTCGAAGCAATGAAACACGGATTTGAGTACGTTGCCCACTTCCCGCCCGTGCGGTCGGGTCTCCTGCTCGTGGCGCTCGTTAGCATGCTGGGTATGCCGTACCAGGTGCTGATGCCGGTGATGGCATCGGAGGTGTTCGGCGGCGGGCCCAACACGCTCGGCATCTTGATGATGACGACCGGCGTGGGTGCGCTCGCCGGGACGTTGTATCTCGCATGGCGGCACACGGTGGTTGGCCTCGGCACCAAGATCGCGCAGGCGACGCTGACGTTTGGAGTGGCGCTGGTGATCTTTGCGTCAACAGATCGCCTGTGGGTCGCCCTTGTCATCTTGCCGATTGCTGGTGCGGGCTTCATCATTGCGCTCGCCGCAACCAATACGGTGGTCCAGACGCTCGTGCCGGAGCATCTGCGCGGTCGTGTCATGGCGTTCTACACCATGGCATTCCTGGGAACGGCCCCCATCGGCAGTCTGATCGCAGGCGTTGCCGCGGAGCGGATTGGAGCGCCGCGAACGATCATGATGGGCGGCGTCGCCTGCGCCATTGCTGGGGCGTGGTTCTATTCATCGCTGCCGACGTTGCGTGACATCGTGCATCCGATTTACGCCGAACGCGGTCTTCTGGTCATGCCCGACGCCGACTCAGGGAGCAAAACGCTCTGACCGCGGGGCGAGTCGGGGCACTACCGGATCATCGACCTCAGGCTATCGAGTGTGTCGGCCTCGCTCGCCGGCTTGTCGCGCCGCCACCGCAGCATGCGTGGGAACCGCACGGCCACTCCCGACCGGTGGCGGGCCGACTTGGCAATTGCTTCGAAGCCCAGCTCGAACACCTGCACGGGCTCGACGTGACGCACAGGGCCGAAGCGTTCGGCGGTATGGCGCCGGATCCAGCGGTCCATTTCGGCGATCTCTTCATTGGTCAGGCCTGAGTAGGCCTTCGCCACCGGGACAAGCTCGCCGTTGTCCCACAGCCCAAAAGTGTAATCCGTGAGCAGGCTCGCGCGCTTGCCAGAGCCGGGCTGCGCGTAAATGAGGACGGCGTCAATGGTGAACGGGTCAATTTTCCACTTCCACCAGTCGCCGCGCTTGCGGCCCACGCCATACGCCGCATCGAAACGCTTGATCATCAGTCCCTCGACGCCGTGCGTGCGTGACTCCGCGCGCAGTCGGGCCAGGTCATCGACGGACGCCCCACTCAAGACCGGAGAGACGCGCAGCGTCCGGTGGCCCACGTCCCGTGGGGCATCGAACGGCAGCAACTGCTCGTGGCCTGGCGATGGCCCGGCATCCGACGGAGCCGACGCGATGTAGTGTTCGAGCAAGGTCCGCCGTACCGAGAGTGAGTTCGCCCGCACGTCCCGGCCGCGATGCTCGAGAATGTCGTACGCCATGAAGACCACCGGGATGTCTCTCGCTTTGCGGGCCACCTGCTTCTGGCGTCCAATGCGCTGCTGCAAGGCCGAAAAAGCCAGCGGGCGTTCGGCGCGAAAGGCCAGGACCTCGCCGTCGAGCACTGTGCCATCGGGCAACGATTGGGCCGCGTCGGATATCTCCGGAAATCTGTCGGTGATCAACTCCTCGCCGCGCGACCACAGATGCACGCGGCCGGCGCGCTTGACGAGTTGCGCGCGGATGCCGTCCCACTTCCACTCGAGCTGCCACATCGCGAGGTCGCCAAGGAGCTGAGCGACGTCTTTCCCGTGTTCGATCGGCGCGGCCAGAAAAAACGGATATGGCCGTGACAAGTCGTCAGCGGTCACGCCGTCGGACAACAGCGACCGGAACCAGGCGGCACCCGGTGTCCATTCACCCATCAGGCGCGCGGCCATTGTCGTGGCCGGCAGGGCAGCGGTCTGCGCCAGCGCCCGCACGACCAATGTTTGCGACACGCCAAGCCGAAGCTCGCCGGTCAGCAGTTTGAGCAGCACGAGACGCTCCCACCGCGTCAGCTCGCGGACCCAGGCCAGCACGTGTGCCTGTTGGGACTGTGCGTCGGCATGCCGCAGGGGAAGAATGCGCCCCTCCACCCAGTCGGCGAGCGACAACGACTCGGACGCTGTCGAGGGCAACTGGTCGAGGATGAGCGCGGCCGTTTCGGCGCCGTCGCCGACGACCGCATAACACTCGCCCAGGAGCCATTCCTCGATGCCGGTCGCCGTCATCGTCCACTCACGAATGGCGGCGCCCGGGACGAGTCGTTTCAATCGGCGTCCAGTCAGAAAGAACACCGCCCATGCCGCATCTGCCGGCGGCGCCGCCGCAAAGTAACTCGCCATCGCCTCAACCTTGGCGTTGGTCGAGGTTGTTTGATCGATCGCGGCGAACAACGTCGCAAAGCGAATCATTCCGAGTCGTCTCCGCCGCCTTCGCCTTCCCAGGCAGTGCGGATGACGCCGCTGTCGAGCCCCTGTGATTTCAGGAAACGCGCCAAGGGTTCGGCATGACCATGTGTCGTCAGCACGCGGCCCGCGCCGGTCTCGGTTATCGTCTGCAGCAGCGCCGGCCAGTCGGCGTGGTCGGACAGCACGAATCCGCGGTCGTAGGCGCGTTGACGACGGACGCCACGCACGCGCATCAGGCCCGACGCCAGGCCATCCGACAGCTCGCCGAGCCGTCGCATCCACGGCGTGCCGCGCGCCGAGGGGGGCGCGAGCACCAGCTCGCCGGCAAAGGACGTCCCGCGCGGCTTGTCGATCAGCGGCACCGTCGGCGCCATCACCACGCCGGCGGCGCGGTAGGCGTCGATCATCGGGATCATCATCCCGTGAACGAAAACGGGTCGATCGATACGGGGCCCGAGTTCGGTCAGCAACCGTTGCGCCTTACCGATGGTGTAGCAGAAGAGCACCGACGTCAGCGCTTTCTGGCGATTGACGTCCCACCAGTCGAGAATCTCGGCGATGACCGTTGCCGTTTGCTCCCAGCGATAAATGGGAAGCCCAAACGTGCTCTCGGTGACGAAGGTGTCGCATGTGACCGGCTCGAACTCCGTGCAAGTGGCGTCCGCGGCGCGTTTGTAGTCGCCGGCGAGCACCCATACTCCGGCCTTGCCCTCGACGCGCACCTGTGCCGAGCCAAGAATGTGTCCGGCGGGATGAAAGCTGACCCGGACATCGCCTAACGTGAGGCTGTCTCCGTACGCCAGTGCCTGGATTGGCGTGTCGGGCCCGAAGCGTCGCTGCAGGAGCGGCGCGCATGGGGCCGCGCACAGATACGCCGCATTGCCCGATCTCGCGTGGTCGCCGTGAGCGTGAGTGATCACTGCGCGCGGCACCGGGTGCCAGGGATCGAGATGAAAATCACCGTCGGGACAATAAACGCCGTTTGCGGTCTCGTGCAGCATCCCAGCCAATATAATTTGGGCGCAGGTGTCCAGCGAACGTCTTCTTCCGTTACTTCAGCAATATTGGGGCTATACCTCGTTCCGTCCCCTCCAGCGCGAGGCGATGGACGCCGTCGTCGCCGGCCGCGACTCGCTGCTGGTCCTGCCCACCGGCGGCGGCAAGTCACTCTGTTTTCAAGTGCCGGCGCTCGTGCGCGACGGTCTTGCGCTGGTGGTCTCGCCGCTGATTGCGTTGATGAAGGACCAGGTCGACACGTTGCTCACCAACGGCGTACCGGCCGCCTGCTACAACAGCGCGATGACCTCCGACCAGAAGGCGTCAGTCCGTGCCGGTTTGCGCGAAAGCCGCTTTCGTCTGCTCTATCTCGCACCCGAGCGTCTGGTTGGCGACGGGGGAGACTCCTCGATCTGGGGGCTGTCCGCAGCGCCGATCAGCTTCGTTGCCGTCGACGAAGCGCACTGCATCAGCCAATGGGGGCACGATTTCCGACCGGAGTACCGCCAGCTGGCCACTTTGCGCCAGGCCATCCCCAGCGCCAGCATGCACGCGTTCACTGCGACGGCCACGACGCGCGTGCGCCGCGACATCGTGTCGCAACTCGGGTTGCGTGAAGCGGCGCTGATGGTCGGCTCGTTCGACCGCCCCAATCTGGTGTACCGGGTGCTGCCGCGCGCCAACCTGAAGCGGCAAATTCTCGAAGTCTTGTCGCGACACCGTAACCAGGCTGGTGTCATCTATTGCTTGTCGCGCCGCGAGGTCGACGATGTGGCGGCGTGGTTGCGCGACGAGGGGCATCGTGCGCTGCCGTACCACGCCGGCCTTGCCGATACCGAGCGCCATCGCAATCAGGACGCGTTCCTCAATGAGGACGTGGACATCGTGGTGGCCACCGTCGCATTCGGAATGGGGATCGACCGGTCCGACGTGCGGTTCGTGATTCACGCGGGAGCCCCGCAGTCGCTCGAGCACTATCAGCAGGAATCCGGACGCGCGGGACGCGATGGGCTGGAAGCCGAATGCGTCCTCTTCACTTCCGCCGCGGATTTTCTGAAATGGCGTGTGATGCTCGAACGCAACGGCGAGTTGACCGACGAACGACGCAGCCTGATGCGCGACATGGAGCGCTATGCCTCACGCGTCGGCTGCCGGCATCGCCATATCGTCGCCTACTTCGGCGAGCCCTACGAGCGCCACGCGTGTGAGGCGTGTGACTTCTGTCTCGGGGAGCTCGAATCCATGCCGGAGCCGGTGCTGCTGGCGCGCAAAATCCTGTCGTGCGTCGCGCGGGTGGGGCAGCGGTTCGGCAGCGCGCACGTCACCAATGTCCTGCGCGGCAGCGAGTCCGAGCAGGTGGCCGCGCGGGGACATGCGCAGCTGACCACGTTTGGGCTGCTGCGCGACGCGTCGATCGACGAAGTCCGCGGCTACATCGATCAACTGCTTGCGCACGGTCTGTTGCAGCAGAGCGACGATTCGTATCCGGTGCTCCAGTTGACGGCGGAAGGCGCCGTGCTGA
>JACCSI010000693.1 GCA_013813075.1 Acidobacteriota bacterium
GCACGCATGACCGCCATGGACAGTGCCACCCGCAACGCCAAGGAAATGGTGGATCGTCTGACGCTGTACATGAACAAGGTCCGTCAGGCCGCAATCACCCGCGAGATTATCGAGATCGTGGCCGGAGCCCAATCCGTTTAGCCGGGGCGCACCCGGGATCGGCCGTCGTAGTGAACGGCGTGGGCGTGTGCCCCGCCGAGAATAAGTGAGAGGGCGTCGGGCGCAGAGCCCGCCGAGGAATTTATGGCAACTGCAACAGCGAGCGGACAGGCAGTCGGCAAGGTCATCCAGGTCATCGGCCCGGTGGTCGACGTTGAATACGAAGCTGGCCACCTGCCGAACATCTACAACGCGATTCGCATCACCGGCAAAGTCGGCGATGCCGACGTCGACATCATCTGCGAAGTGCAGCAGCACCTCGGCGAAGGCCGCGTGCGCGCCGTCGCCATGAAGCCGACCGACGGCCTGCAACGCGGCATGGACGCGACTGATACCGGCGCGCCGATCACGGTGCCAGTCGGGGCGGCGACGTTGGGCCGGGTGCTCAACGTGCTTGGCGAGCCGGTTGACTTCCCCGACCGGCCCGTCAACGCAACGGAGCATTGGCCGATCCATCGCCCCGCGCCGACACTGGTGGAGCAATCGACCGAGCTCAAGATGTTTGAGACCGGCATCAAGGTCATCGACCTGCTCGAGCCCTATCTCACCGGCGGCAAGATTGGTCTTTTCGGCGGCGCCGGCGTTGGTAAGACCGTCATCATCATGGAGCTGATTCACAACATCGCGCTGAAGCACGGTGGGGTGTCGGTGTTTGGCGGTGTCGGCGAACGCACGCGCGAAGGCAACGACCTGTGGCTCGAGTTCCAGGAGTCGGGCGTGATCAACATGGAAGACCCGTCGAAGTCGCGCGCGGCGCTGGTCTACGGACAGATGACCGAGCCGCCAGGTGCGCGTCAGCGGGTCGGGCTCTCGGCGCTGACCGTGGCCGAGTACTTCCGTGACGCGGAGGGCAAGGACGTGCTGCTCTTCATCGATAACATTTTCCGCTTCACGCAGGCGGGCTCCGAAGTGTCGGCGCTACTCGGCCGCATGCCGAGCGCGGTCGGTTACCAGCCGACGCTGCTGACCGAGATGGGGGAGTTGCAGGAGCGCATCACGTCGACGAAGAAAGGCTCGATCACCTCGGTGCAGGCGATTTACGTCCCTGCCGACGACTACACGGACCCGGCGCCGGCGACGACGTTCGCACATCTCGACGCGACGACGAACCTGTCGCGTCAGATTGCCGAGCTCGGGATTTACCCGGCCGTGGATCCACTCGCATCGACGTCGCGCATCCTCGACCCGCGCGTGCTTGGCGACGAGCATTACAACGTGGCGCGCCAGGTGAAGCAGATTCTGCAGCGCTACAAGGACCTTCAGGACATCATCGCGATCCTAGGTATCGACGAGTTGTCGGAAGAAGACAAGCTCGCCGTGTCTCGCGCGCGCAAGATTCAGCGCTTCCTGTCGCAGCCGTTCTTCGTGGCGTCACAGTTCACGGGCCGCGAAGGCAAGTACGTCTCGATTGGCGACACCATCAAGGGCTTCCGCGAGATCGCCGAAGGCAAGCATGACGGCATCCCGGAACAGGCGTTCTACCTCCAGGGCACGATCGAAGAAGTGCTCGAAAACGCCAAGACCATGAAGAATTAAGGCGTACGAAGTAGGTATTTGACTGTGGCACTCCCGACGAAACTGCAACTGAACATCGTCACGCCGGACCAATCGCTCTCGTACGAGGTCGATGAGGTCGCGATGCCTGGCCAGGAGGGCGACTTCGGGGTTCTTCCGGGCCATACCCCGCTCTTCGCTGGACTCCGGACCGGGACGATGTGGTACCGGCAGGGGGGCGAGAAGCATTTCCTGGCGGTGTCGGTTGGCTTTGCCGAAGTGCTGCCCGATCGTGTGACGGTGCTGGCGCAGGTGGCCGAACGGGCAGAGGATCTGGACGAAGCCCGCGCGCAGGCCGGCATGGCTCGTGCCGAAGAGATGATGGGCGCGATGCCGCACGAAATGGATTTCGAGCGCGCCCGCCTGGCGCTGCTCAGGACACTTCAGCAGCTGCAGGCGGAAGTGCGACGCGGCGCCGGCCATTGATGGAGAAGTCCCGCTCCCTTAATGTTCACTAACCTCGCCGCGCTCCGGCGCTATCGCGGCCTCATCCAGACACTGGTCGCGCGCGACCTCAAGGCGCGTTACCGCGGCTCGGTCCTCGGCTTCTTCTGGTCGTTCATCAACCCGCTGATGCTGCTGGTCGTGTACACATTCGTGTTCACGGTGGTCATGCCGACGCAGCATCCCGTGGATATTCGGCCCTACGCGTTGTTCTTCTTCTGCGGCATCCTGCCGTGGACCTGGTTCTCGTCGTCTCTCAGCGAATCGGCGAACGTGCTGATCTCTGGCGGCAACCTGATCAAGAAGGTATTGTTTCCGGCGGAGGTGCTGCCAATTGTCAGCGTGCTCGCCAACATGATGCACTTCTTCCTGGGCCTGCCGATTCTGGTGGCGTTCCTGATTTACTATCAGCGACCACTCGATCCGACCGAGCTCCTGTGGTTTCCGGTCATCGTCCTCGTGCAGTTCATCTTCACAACAGGGTTGGCGCTGCTGCTGGCTGCGCTGACGGTGCACTTCCGCGATATCAAAGACATCCTTGGCAACCTGCTGACGCTGTGGTTCTTCTCGACGCCAATCATCTACTCGATGCAAATGGCACCAGAGCACTATCGATGGGTACTCAACATCAACCCGATGACGCACTTGGCGATCTCATATCAGGAGGTGCTCTTTCACATCGGTCCGCACGGCCACTGGAAGTGGCTGATGGCGCTGCTTGGTGGTTCGGTGCTGGTGTTTCTCGCCGGTTACTTCGTGTTCGATCGCCTTCGCGACTCGTTCGCGGAAGAGGTGTGACGTGATGTGTAGCCCGCGCGTGAACTCATGACGAACGCGATCGACGTCGTCAACGTCTCGAAGGTCTACCGCCGGTATGCGCGCAAGAAGCAGTTTGCCACGCTAAAGTCGGCGCTGCTCAAGGGCAGCCTGATCCGCGACCTCCAACCAGACGAAACGTTTCCGGCGCTGCGAGGCGTGACCTTCAGCGTGCCGAAAGGATGCACTTACGGCATCATCGGGCGGAACGGATCGGGCAAATCGACATTGCTCAAATGCGTCGCCGGCATCACCAAACCCAACGAAGGTACGGTCAAGGTCAATGGCCGCATCTCAGCCCTGATTGAATTGGGTGCCGGGTTCCATCCGGAAATTTCCGGGCGCGAGAATGTGTTCATCAACGGCATCATGCTGGGGCTGACCAAGCGCGAGATTCACCGCCGGTTCGACGAGATCGTTGAGTTTGCCGAGCTCAAGGATTTCATCGACGCGCCGGTCAAGACGTACTCCTCTGGCATGTATATGCGTCTGGGCTTTGCCGTCGCCATCCACGTCGATCCGGAGGTGCTGTTGATCGACGAGGTTCTCGCCGTGGGCGACCAGTCGTTCACGGCAAAATGCCTCGATAAGTTTGCGGAGTTTCGGCGTCGCAACCGGACCATCATGCTGGTGACGCATTCGCTCGACCTGGTCGAGAAGTTTTGTGACCTGGCGCTGTGGCTCGAGAAAGGCAAGACGCTCGCCGAAGGCGAACCCAAGCGCGTCGTCGCGTCGTACCTGCTGGACGTCGGCAATGCCGAAGAAGCGGAAATTGCCAAGACCGAGGTGACCAAGGCGGCACAAGTGGCCCGCGACAATGCGGCCGGTATCTCGAACACCGCCGGCCAGCCGTCGGACGTCGTCAACACCCCGGCGAACATGTTCCAGGCCACTGAGGGGCGTTGGGGATCGCGCGAAGTCGAGATTACTGAAGTCACCCTGCACGGCCCCGACGGCCAGGTGAGTCATGTCTTTCAGTCCGGGGACGGCATGGAAGTCCGCGTCAAGACCCGCGTGCACGTGGCGACAAACGATTTCGTGTTCGGCGTGGGTTTGTTCAACGCCGACGGCATTTGCTGCTATGGCACGAACACCAACATCGAAGAGCTCCAGCCGGACGAAATCTCAGGCGAAGGCATGATTGGTTTCCAGATCGCCAACCTTGATCTGGTCGAGGGGACATACAAAATCGACGTCGCCGCGCACAAGCTCGACGGCTACCCCTACGACTATCACCGGTTGCTTCATACCTTCCGCGTCAAGTCGCGAACCAAGGACGTCGGGATCTACCGCCCGCGTCATCGGTGGAACTTCACCTCGAATATCCGCTTCAAAACCCCGTAATGGTGCTGACGCGCGAGGAGGCCGTGGCGTGGGCGGCGCGGCTGCGCGGGCAAGGGTTCCGTCTTATTTTCACGAACGGCGTCTTCGACTTGTTGCATCCAGGTCATATCCGCTACCTGCGGGATGCCCGTCGTCTGGGTGATGTGATGATCGTGGCGCTCAACTCCGACCGCTCGGCACGGGCGCTGGCCAAGGGCCCCAATCGTCCCATCAACACAGCGGCGGAACGTGCAGAAGTGCTGACCGCGCTCGCATGCGTTGACGCGACGACCATTTTCGATGAAGACACGCCGCACGCGATCGTCACAGCGCTGCAACCCGAGGTGTTGGTCAAGGGTGCCGACTGGGCGGAGGGCACGATCGTCGGCGCCGACATCGTCGAAGCGCGGGGCGGACGAGTGGTGCGCATCCCGCTTGCCGAGGGGTATTCGACGACGAGGCTCATCGAGAAGGCGCGACGCGCCTAAGCAGGCTCCTTTACAATAGAGGTTTGCCTCGGGCCCGACTTGAGGTCCAGGGCAGGTGTCCGTACGGCGGGGCAACGGCCCCGCCCTGGATGCGCGTCGACGAACGTGTCTACTGCGACATCGCTCTCCGTTCGCTCATTACTCACCAAGGCAATTGCCAGGACCGCCCTGTCGGGCCGGGCGCGGTCGATTGCTGGACTGACGCCGGCGACCAAGGCGCTGGCGGTCGCGGCAGTGGCGCACGCCGCGCACGAGTCGGTGGTGCTCTATGTGACGGCCGACGATCCGGATCTCGAGACCGCGACCAGTGACGTGCGCTTCTTTCTCGCTGCGCTCGAGGGTCTGCACGACGCCGCGGTCGAACGAGCGGTGTTGCCGTTCCCCGCGTACCAAGTCGATCCCTATCGAGGTCTGGCGCCCCACTTTCGCGTGACCTCGGCGCGGGCGCGGGCGCTGCACGCTGCGGCGCTCGGGTCAGCCCGCATCGTCGTCGCCTCGGCACAAGCGCTGATGCCGAGGCTGGCCGCGCCGGAGTCGGTGCTCGCCACGTCGTTCGACTTGAAGCCCGGTGTCGAGATCGATCCGCACGGCCTGGCTGCGATCCTCGTCGAGGGCGGCTACGAGCGACAGGACCCGGTTGACGAGCACGGGGAGTTCTCGCTGCGAGGCGGCATTCTCGATGTCTACCCGGCAGGCGAGGCCGCACCGATCCGAATCGAGTTCATCGGTGATTCGGTCGAGTCGATCCGGCGGTTCGATCCCGGGACGCAGCGTTCGATTGAGACGCTCGATCAGTTCCAGATTGTGCCTGTCAAAGAAGCGACCGGCGCGTCAGACGACGCTGCGGTGCTGGGTGCCTCAGTGTTTGACTACCTGCGCGCGTCGAGATCGGTGCGGATAGTCGTCGCCGAACCACAGGATGTGCGGGCGCAGGTGCAGAAGTGGGACGAGCACCTGACCGCGTCATTCGAAGAGCGTTCCGGGGACAAGACACCAGGCGACCGGGAACGCCGTTCGCCGCGAGAGCTGATGCTGTCATGGGAGGATATCGCCCCGCGGGTCACGGACGCGGTTTCACT
>JACCSI010000713.1 GCA_013813075.1 Acidobacteriota bacterium
CGACCCGGGCGACGTGAAGCCGGCTGGCGAGATATCGTGCGGCACTGCGGACCGCGTCGCGCTCGCGCGTGGCCTGCAGCGTCGGAATGGCGATACCGCCAATGATGGCGACCAGAGCGCAAGTGAAGACGATGTCGATCAGCGCCGCGCCGCGAGAAGAGGTGCCCATGTCTGGCCAACACTGGTGCCGCCCGGCATTTCGGGCCAGGCGGCGCCCAGGCGTTACCGCCCTCCGGCGGATTTGTCCGTCTTGGCTGGAACGACCACGAGCGGCTTCAACTTGAGGAAGCTCTTCTCGCCGATGCCCTTGACGTTCATGAGCTCCTCGATCTTCTTGAAGCCGCCACTCTTCTGGCGGTATTCGAGGATCCGTTCGGCGGTCGCGCGGCCGACCCCGGGCAGATCTTCGAGCTGCGCGACGGTCGCGGTGTTGAGATTGACGGCCGCCTTTGTGGACGGCGCAGCCTGGTCGCTTTGCGCGAGCGCGGCGGAACCGGCAGAGAAGACGAGAGCGGTGGCAAGCAGTACTCCGAGGATGGTGCGCATGCTGAATCTCCTTTGTGTGGACGAGGGCCGCACGACAGTGACAAACCGTTGACTGAGGTCAGGAGCCACCGGACGGGTCCCCGGTGTGCGGCCATCCCGTCTACAGCAAGGCACGCGCCGCGTGGCGCGGCGCCCTCAGCGTGAGTTTTTATTGAGGAAATCTGGCAGTTGGTCTGGCTTGCGCGGGTGGGGTACGGGCGCCGTGTTAACGCTGGTTGCGCGCTTCGAAAACCATTGCGAGATCGTTGGGCAACGACCCCGGATGCGCCGCAACCGCGGTTGCGCGGGCGGCAGCCTCAGTTGCCTGATCGTTCGGCCAGCCGCGGACGTCTCGACCTCTTTCCGCCACCCCGGCAACGCCCATTCACTCCAGCTCCATCCATGACGTCGGCTGACCGCTTACGCAAAATGCGCTGAATCACTTCAGGTCATATCCGCCGTCACTTTGAGCGCGGCCGCCGCGGCACCAGCCGCGCCTTTCGACCAGTTCTGATGCGCGCCCGTCGGGTTCAACAGTTCTGCCGCGCGCGCCTGCCACTTCTGGCCGGGCGCGCACGCCACGGCCTTCTTGAGGCTCGCAGCCGTGACTCTGACAACAGGCACGCCTGTCTGGGCCGCAGCCAGCTCAGTGACCGCTTCGGCCTTGATCGCTTCGACAGACGCCTTGAAACGGCCAGACGACGAGCCCAAGAGCGCGATGGCAGAGCGTGAGCTCCTGCCGCCACGCCCGAATTCATCGACCAGACGTTGCAGGAGCTCCGCGAGATCGGCTCCCGAACGCGCCTCGAAAACAATCGGCATGATCGACGTGATCGCGAAGGTCTCGCGCGCTCCCGTGGTGTGTGCGATGACGACGGCGCCCTTGGTCAGGCTGACCCCGAAAATCATGGGCGAATCGTGTCAGAAGTGAGGGGCCGCGTAAATGGCGCGTTCGAGCAGGCCGCGGGCCGACAACGACTTCGCCTCGTCGGGTGCCTGCCCATGCACGGAGGCGGCTCGTGAGACCGGACCAACGATAAACGCGCCTCACAGTGGTCTCAGCGGTCCGGTCTCAGCGTCCGGTCTCAGCGGTCCAGAGGTCTCCAACTCGGCCAGGCTCGCGCCAGTAACCCTGAAACATTTGCGACCGCAAAGCTCACCCCCTTGAGATTGCGCTCCGGCGGCACCCCTGGAATTGGCCGCGGATAGCCGCTCGCTCGCGCCGTGGTTCGGCCGTCGTCTGCCACGCTTACCTCGCAGATGTCGCGCGAGAGGGTCATGTCCATTTCGACGGCGATCACGCCCGCCAGCGCACCGGGCAACCAGCGCGCACCCGCTTGTGGCGCGGCCGAGACGATGGCGATGGCCTGTTGCGCGGCGAGGGTCACCTCTTCGGTCAGGGCGGCCTCGTGGGCGGCATTGGTGGTGCCGAGACTGAGGTTGACGATGTTCATGCGCTGCAATCGCGCCCATCGAAGAGCGGCCACGAGCGCATCGCCGGTGGTGCTCAATTCGCGGTCGAACACCTTCACACAATATAGGTCCGCCCCAGGGGCTTTCTCACGAATGGCCGCCGTCACGGCCGTGCCATGACCGAGGCGGTCAACGTATGCCTCGTGACTAGCACCGGTCGCGTCAATGCCCACTCCCCCGGCGACGCCAAGGACGTGCGGGTGTTGCGCATGCACGCCACTGTCAATGATCGCGACCCGTGGCCGAGGGTTGGTGCCAGGTAAACCGTGTAAATCCAGGCGAAATTTCACTCGTGTGCCCACCCCGATCTCTACGCCACCTCAGAGCAGCTC
>JACCSI010000218.1 GCA_013813075.1 Acidobacteriota bacterium
GGCGCCCCCGGTTCAACGGGCGCTGACAGCCGCGCCCACCGAATGCGTCGCGACGAGCGACTCGAGCGCCGCCGCCACGCCGCCACCCCGGAACGGCACACCGGCGAACGCAAGACCCATCTCCACGCCGCACAGCGTGCCCATCAGCATCAGGTCGTTCAGGTCGCCCAGGTGGCCAATGCGGAACGAGCGGCCCTTCAACCGCCCCAGCCCAGTGCCAAGCGACATGTTGAGACGATCCGCCACGACCGCACGTAGCCGATCCGCGTCATGCCCCTCGGGTGTGAGGACGGTCGTCACGACGGCGCTGTACTCGTCCTCACGCTGGCACGCGATCTCGAGGCGCCAGGCTCGTACCGCGGCGCGCGTCGCCTCGGCATGACGGCGGTGTCGCGCCAAGACCTGCGCGGGGCCTTCCTCGCGCAGCATGGCGAGCGCTTCGCGAAGCCCGAACAGCAGGTGTGTCGAGGGCGTATAGGGGAACACCCCGGTGCGGTTCGCCGCCAGCATGTGTTCCCACGACCAATACGAGCGGGGCAGGCGGGCGCTGCGAGAGGCCGCCATCGCCTTCGCACTGATCGCATTGAAGCTCAGGCCGGGCGGCAGCATCAGCCCCTTCTGTGAGCCGGCGAGCGTAACGTCCAGCCCCCATTCATCGTGGCGCAATTCGATTGACGCGAGCGACGACACGGCGTCGACGAGCAGCAACGCCGGGTGCTCGGCGCGGTCGAGCGCTCGGCGGATGGCGGGCAGGCGCGAGGTGACGCCCGTGGATGTCTCGTTGTGGACCACGAGCAGCGCCCGGATTCGATGGTCGTGATCCTCTCTCAGCCGCCCTTCGAGCGCTTCGGGATCAACCCCGCGCCGCCAGTCCCCCGGCATCACCTCGACCGCGAGGCCGAGCCGGCGCGCCACTTCGGCCCAGTTCTTGGCGAACTCGCCAATATCGAACCCGGGCACTTCATCGCCGGGCGACAGCGTGTTGACGAGTGCCGCCTCCCAAGCGCCGCTGCCCGCGGCCGGAAAGATCACGACGGGCGACGACGTCTGGAAGATGTCCTGAAGCCCGTCGAGTACCTCGCGGCCAAGCGTGGCGAACTCGGCACTGCGATGGTCGATTGTCGGCTGCGCGATTGCGCGCAGCACGCGATCCGGGGTATTGGTCGGCCCCGGAATCTGGAGGAAATGGCGTCCACTTTTGTACACGACGGGCGATGGTAACACCCGCGATACAATCGCGCACTCGTGATCGACGCCGACCGATTCCGACACGACTTGCAGGCGCAACTCGAGGGCGAGGTCCGTTTCGACGCCGTCACGCGTGCGCTGTACTCCACCGATGCCAGCGTCTATCGAATTCTGCCCATCGGCGTCGTCGTCCCGAAGTCGCGCACCGATGTCGTGCGTATCGTCACCTTGTGCGCGCAGTATCGCTGCCCGCTGACGATGCGAGGCGGCGGTACGTCGCAAGCGGGCCAGGCGATCGGTAGCGGGCTCGTGGCCGACACGTCGAAATTCTTCAACCGCCTGCTCGAGGTCAACGTGGCCCAACGCTGGGCGCGCGCCGAGCCCGGCATCGTGCTCGATGAGTTGAACGCTGCACTCAAACCGCACGGCCTGCGGTTCGCGCCGGATATCTCGACCGCGAGCCGCGCCACCGTGGGCGGCATGATGGCCAACAACTCGTCTGGTGCGCGCTCGATCCTCTACGGCAAGACGATTGATCACGTGATCGAGCAGGAGGTTGTGCTGTCGGATGGGTCGGTCGTTCGGTGTGGCCCGCTCTCCGGAACCGAGCTCGATCAGGTGTGCGAGGGCGACTCGCTCGAGGCGCGCTGTTACCGCACCGTGCGCCGCCTCGCGTGCGAGCACGTGAGTGAAATAGAGCGGCGCTATCCCAAAGTCCTACGCCGCGTTGGCGGGTACAACCTCGACGCGTTCGTTCCGGATCGACCATTCAATCTCGCGAAGCTGATCGTCGGATCAGAGGGCACATTGGGTGTGGTCCTCGAAGCCAAGCTCGCGCTGGTGCCGCTCCCGCATGCGAAGGCCGTGCTCGCGATCCAGTTTGAGACTCTGCTCGAGGCGCTCGACGCGACGCCGGCGATTATTGCGCACACGCCATCGGCGGTCGAACTCATGGATCGCTTCATCCTCGACCATACCAGGCAGAGTGCGACGCTCGATCGACTGCGAAACACCTTCATCGAAGGCGACCCCGAGGCGTTGTTGTGCGTCGAGTTCTACGCCGACCGCGCCGAGGATCTGCCGGCTCGGCTCGACGCGCTCGAAGCGGATCTCCGCGCCAGGCGATTCGGCTATCGATATCACCGCGCAACCGAACCCGCCGCGCAGGCCGCTGTCTGGTCGCTCCGCGAGGCGGCACTCGGCCTGTCGATGGCCATGAAGGGCGACGCCAAGTCGTTGTCGTTTGTGGAAGACACGGCCGTCGCCCCGGAGAGGCTGCGCGACTACATCGAGCGGTTCGTCGCGATGATACGGGAACACGGATCGGAAGCCGGGGTCTACGCCCACGCGTCCGTCGGCTGCCTTCATGTGCGGCCCGTCGTGAACTTGAAAACCGAAACCGGTGTGCGCCAGTTCGAGTCGATTGCGCAGGCCAGCGCCGACCTCGTGCTCGAGTTCGGTGGCGCGTTGTCCGGCGAGCACGGCGACGGACTGGTGCGCAGCCCGTTCATGGAGCAGATGTTCGGCCCGGTGCTCTACGACGCGTTTCGGCAGGTCAAGCGAACCTTCGACCCGGACAACATCTTCAATCCGGGAAAGATCGTCGACTCGCCACCGCTTACGGCGAATCTGCGATACGGCCCGTCGTATCGCACGCAGCAGCCCGAGACTTTTTTCGACTACGCAAGCTACGGCGGCATCGCAGGCGCCGTCGAGATGTGCAGCGGCCTTGGCGTGTGCCGCAAGACCGTCGACGGGACGATGTGTCCGTCGTATATGGTGACGCGTGAGGAAGCGCACTCCACTCGCGGC
>JACCSI010000741.1 GCA_013813075.1 Acidobacteriota bacterium
TCGCCGCGTTTCCTGACGCAGAAACCCAGTGCCGTAGGCCACATCCAGCTCCGGATGATGGTACAGCCGCTTCAAATCGTACGAGCGGATCACGGTCAATAGAACTTCCTCGCCGCCCGCCTTGTAGAGGCGCTCGGACCAGTCAAAGCTCTCGAACGCCCGTTGCCCCCACCCCGGAGCACGGTCGGACGGCGCCGACGTGAAGCCGGCGAGCGAGGACGGAATGGCCGCAGTCGTCCGGTCGTCGGTGACGACGACGCCGGCGTAACTGTGAATCAGCGTGGGGATGAGGGCGAGCGCAAAAATTGCGCAAAGCGCCGGTGCGTAACGTGTGGAAATCAACCGAGCGCTTTCCGCGGGTCACCCCGCACCGGGAACACCTATGTCGCCCCGAAACCAACCACTAGCCCGCCGAAAATCTCTTCGCGCTCTTTTGATGTCGTGATGTCGCAAACTTACGAGAGTGCCCATCCCGCGGATTCGGCATATGATCGGCTTTTTGCTAGCTACACGGTTAGCGTGGCCGGTCTATTCACGTCAGGTTGCAGGTACGACTATGGACTTTAACTACCGGTTTCGCCACAACTTCCTGCCGGCTCGTCGTCGCGCGCTGGCCCCACGAGTTTTTTTGATGTTCGCCCTCGTCGCGTCGGCGTCCGCGGGGGCGCTCGCCGCGCAGCGCGCAAAACCGGCCACTCCCGCGGCTGGGAATACCGAGCAACAAGTCCTCGAGGCGAGCAAAGTATGGTTTGAGGCGTTGATGCGGCAGGACCTCCCTGCCATTCAACGATTACAGACCGCTGACTTTCTGACAATTCAGCAGTCGCGCGCCGGCGTCGCCATTGTCGGGGCCACCCAACAACTGGAGACGCTGCGCAAAGCGGGGCCCTCCGCTCCGATCCTTGGGCGCGAGCTTGCCTCGCCGACCGTCCGGCGATACGGATCAGTGGCCGTCCTCACCGCGGTCGGTACTTTCCGCACCTTGTCGGACAAACCGGAGATGAGCCAGGCTGTGGTGACGGAGGTGTGGGTGGAAGAGGGCGGCTCCTGGCGCGTGGCGCATTTTCAGACCACGGAGTTGCCGTCGAAGCGGCCCTGAGCCCCACTTTGACAGAGGCGCGGATGCAGTCGCAGTCTAAAGTCTCCGTGGAAGGTGATTATCTACCCTGTGACT
Source organism: Acidobacteriota bacterium (assembly GCA_013813075.1). Classification (GTDB taxonomy): domain Bacteria; phylum Acidobacteriota; class Vicinamibacteria; order Vicinamibacterales; family UBA2999; genus JACCSI01. Next base: position 1,175 of record JACCSI010000741.1, read on the forward strand.
ACTGAGGCTGCCGCGCTCAAAGGCTTTAGAATGTGTCAGTTAAGCCGATAAATCGCAAGGACGTGAGTGAGGCAGCACTCTTGCTATATGTAGGGTGACGACGCGATACGAATCGGTTCGCGAAGGTAACTCGATACTAGATCTCAAGGAGGACGGACAGTCATGAAACGATCAATGAGTGCACTGCGAGTGACACTTGGTGCCGCAATGGCAGCACTGCTTCTGAATGCGGCTCCCGTGGATGCTCAGGTGGTCATCACGTTCGACCAGGTGGAAAACGGCGGCACGGTCACGACAGGTGCCGGCGGCACCGTCGGCAGCAACATCATCTTCGAGAGCATTGGCACCGGTGTCGGTCCCAATGCGACCACGGTGTTCTGTGGCACGCAGGCGAGTCAGGCAGGTAACCTGACGAACACTAACTGCTTCCTCAACTTCAGCACCTCGGCGAACACGTTCATCGTGACTGCGCCCAACGGCCTGTTCAACTTGAACGGTGTGCAATTCGCGGGAACGACAAACCTGACGCTTCTCACCGGGAGCATCACTTCCTCTGTATTATTCCCGGGCGCCGATGGTATCTCGACCCAGTTCATCTCGACTGGATTTGACACCAAGAGCGAAGTTCTGCTGCGCCTCCTTGGCATTTCCGGGACCACTGCATTCGGGTTCAACTCGAATGACATTTTCATGAACTCCAGCGGCGTGGTGCAGGAGGCTGACCTGATCAATACCCAGCGAGTTCCGGAACCGGGCCTGCTGGCGTTGTTCGGACTGGGCCTGCTCGGGCTCGGCCGCCGAATGACCAATCGCTCCGTCTAGTAGCGGACTACTGGCGGCGTCGCAACTCTGTCGTGTAAGCGGCCGGTGTCGTCGTCCAAACTAGAGGTCTCAAGGTCGGGTGCGCAGTTCATGCGCATCCGACCCCATTTCGTTTAACCTTTCTCGAGAACAACGTCCTCCCTCGGCCAGTGCCGGAGGCTCTCCCCGAAAGTTCTCGTCTCACACGGCATTTCGCTCACCATATCGGGTCACCATGCGTGGTGCTCCCCGAGACGATGGGGCCAGCGGAGCCGTCACAGAGTACACTGCTCATCGAGGAGCACTGAAAGATGCTGCGACTTTCGACCGTCGGCCCCCTGCTCGCGATCACGCTCGTGCTGGCGGTTGCCTGCAGCACTCCGGAATCCACGAAACAGGAGTCTTT
>JACCSI010000001.1 GCA_013813075.1 Acidobacteriota bacterium
CCCCGTCGCCACCGCAGCGAGCACCACGGGCAGGCCGCCGAGGCCGAGGCGCGCGATATCGAACGCGCTGAGTCGGATTCCCACCAGTACGATGCCGAGCCGCAGGACCGTCGTGACGCAGAACTTCAACCCTGGATTGAGTGCTGCCGGGAGCGGCAACACATTGCGCAGGACGAGGCCAATAACAATCGCGACGGGAACGCCGGAGACCGGGCTGCTGGTCGCGGTGAGTCCCTGGGCGGTGAGAATGGCGCGACCAATGATGTCCGCCAGCCAGAAGCCTGCGACCATGACGATTACCGCGGCGGCAATTCCTGGGAGCAAGGCCAGGCGGGATGACATGGGCGCGGGTCTCAGGCGACCAACCAGAAGCCGCCGACGAGAAAGGCACAGACGGAACAGGCGTAGAGCATCCCGCGGTAGGCGTTGAGTCCACGGCGCGCAGTGCGAAGGGCGACCGCACCGACGAGCGCGGCAAATGCCGTCATGGCCACGACCGCTCCGACACCAAATCCGCCCAGATACCATAACGCCGCGGCCTGCGTCGGCAGCGCAAGCGCAGGAACCACACCAAACAGATGCGAGCTGCCGGCGAGCCCGTGCAGCGTGCCCATCGCAAACGAGGCGCTCGGCGATGCGTGCACATGCCGCTGCGGCCAGCGTGCGCGCGCCACACCCCACGCGCCGATGCAGACGAGCACCACGCCGACGATTCGCTCGCTGTAAATGGAAATGGCGTCAATCGGCAGAAGGGGGCGGAGCCAGATCAGGAGCAGACCGACAACGAGCACCCCGGCGGTGTGACCGAGTCCCCATTGAAACCCCGCACGCCACTGTGGCCGGTCGGGGTCGGCGGCGAGAGGCGCAACCGCCGCCAGATGATCCGGCCCTGAAACCACGTGGACGAGACCGGCGGCAAGGCCCGCGAGTAGGGGGAACATGGACCCGACTAGCGCTGAATCGCCTTCAACTGAAAAAACTCGTCCAGCGCCAGCGGCCCAAGCTCTCGACCAATACCCGACTTCTTGTAGCCGCCAAACGGCGCCAGATGATTGAAGCGTCCGCCGTTGACATCGACCTGACCGGTGCGCAACCGGCGGGCCACTTGCAGCGCACGTTCCGGCGTGCCACCCCAGACACCGCCGGCGAGCCCATAGATTGAGTCGTTCGCCAAGCGAATCGCGTCGGCCTCTGTGTCGTAGGGAATAATCGTGAGCACCGGTCCGAAAATTTCCTCCTGTGCCACTTCCATGCGGTTGTCGACGTCGGCGAAAATCGTCGGCTCGACATAGAAGCCTTTTGGCATTGTTCTGGGCCGGTCGCCACCCGCCACCAGCTCGGCACCCTCGCTCTTGCCCTTCTCGATGTACGACAGCACCGTGTCGCGCTGATTTGCCGATGCCAGCGGTCCGAGACGCGTTTTGGCGTCGAAGGGATCGCCCAGCGTCAGCTTTGCCAGTTGTGCCTTTGCCAGGTCTACGACCTCGGCCTGCCGTGCGCGCGGCACCAGCATGCGCGTCCATGCAGAGCATGTCTGCCCGGAATTCTGCATGCAGTTGTTGACGCCGGCGGGAATGGCTTTGTCAAAGGGCGCGTCGTCGAGGACCACAAACGCGGACTTGCCACCCAGTTCGAGCGTCACCTTCTTGATGCCTTCGCCGGCCAGCGACGCGACGCGACGACCGGCGGTGAGCGACCCCGTGAAACTGACCGCATCAACATCAGGGTGACCCACGATGGCTTCCCCAACCACGCGACCCGACCCACACACGACATTCAACACGCCGGCAGGCAAGCCAATCTCGTGCGCCGCGTCGGCGAGCATCAACGCACTCAGCGGAGCGAGCTCGGCCGGCTTGAGCACGACGGTGCATCCAGCCGCCAGAGCCGGCGCAATTTTCGCCACGATCTGATGGAGCGGATAGTTCCAGGGCGTTATGCAACCGACCACGCCAATCGGTTCCTTGATGACGAGCGAGTTGCCGAGCTCCTCCTCGAACGTGTACTCGCGCAGAAATTTGCCATTGAGGGCGATCATCGACAGCGGAAACTCGACCTGCACCTTCGTGGCAAATCCAATCGCGGTGCCGACTTCGTGCGAAATGGCCTCGGCCACCTGCGGCACACGCGCCTTCATCGCCCCGGCAAGTTTTTCGAGCCACGTCGCGCGCTCGTCGGCCGTCGTCAGACTCCACTGCGTATCGAAGGCGTGGCGTGCCGCCCTGACTGCACGATCGACGTCGTCGACACTGCCACGCGGGACAAGGCCGATGGCCTCTTCGGTCGCCGACGAAATGACCTCGATGGTGTCGTTGGTGGAAGGCTTCTGCCAGGTTCCGCCATAGTAGTGATGCTCGTAACGAATCATGTCTCCGTAATTCTACGTTATGCTTTCAGGTTGACATGAACATCACGAGCAAGGCATTCCTCGTCACCGGTGGCGCTTCCGGACTGGGTCGTGCGGCAGCGGAAGCGATTCTGTCAGCCGGCGGACGCGTCGTCCTGCTGGATGTGAACGCCGACACTGGACGCGCGGTGCAGCAAGGGCTTGGCGACAACACCCGCTTCGCGCAGGCGGATGTCACCAGTGAGGAGCAGGTCAGGAGCGCGGTGGATCTCGCCGTCAGCCAGTTCGGCGCCCTTCATGGCGTCGTCAACGCTGCAGGCATCGGGCCGGCGGCAAAAGTACTGGGCAAGAACGGTCCCCATCCGCTGGACCTGTTTGAAAAGACCATTCGCGTCAATCTGATCGGCACGTTCAACGTGATTCGCCTTGCAGCAGCGGCGATGGCGCAGAATACGCCCGAGACGAGCGGTGAACGCGGCGTCATCATCAACACCGCGTCCATCGCGGCATTCGACGGGCAGATTGGCCAGCCGGCGTACGCAGCCTCGAAAGGCGGCATCGTCGCCCTGACGTTGCCGGTCGCGCGCGAGTTCGCGTCTATTGGTATCCGCGTCGTCACGATTGCGCCGGGCATTTTCGATACTCCGTTGCTCGCCGCGCTGCCTGAAGCCGCACGCGCATCGCTCGGTCAGCAGGTGCCCTTTCCGTCACGGCTTGGCAAGCCGGCGGAGTACGCGGCGCTTGCCCGTCACATCATTGAGAACGAGATGATCAATGGCGAGGTGATTCGTCTCGATGGCGCGCTTCGGATGGCGCCACGGTAGGCATTCAGCAATCGAACTCGATAGTCCTGTGCAAAGCCCTGCACCTGGCATTGGTGAAACGCGGCGGCGGCGACCGCGGATCCATGAGTGTCAATCTCGCAATGCCGTCAGTCACTGACCCGTGGCTGACGCACTGATGATCAGGCGGCGCGCCGCCGCAATCAATTCATCCGGCCCTGCTGTCAGCCCACCGCCTTGGGCGAGCTCGGATTTGCCGCCGCCTTTGCCGCCAAACTTCGCGACCAACGCTTTGACTACCGAGCCGGCGTCGATGGCGCCGTGAGTGCCGCGGGCAACGACTGCGAGGGCCGGTGACGTGCGGCTGAACAGGGCGACGACCGCATCGGGTTCGAAGGCCGCAGCGGCCGCGGCCAGGGATTTGAGCCCCGCCGCGTCCCAACCTTCGAGCGCGTCAACGATGACGAGGCGTTGGCCGACGTGGTCGCCGCGGGCGACCAGCGCCCGGGCGTCGTGGACGGCCAGTTTTTCCTGCTGCGCGCGAATCGTCTTCTGCAGTCCCCTGGCGTCGCCCTGGAGGCGTTCGACCGCGTCGGCCAGGTCTGGCGGCTGCACCGACAGGTGCCGCATCGTCGCGGCGAGAGCGTCGCGCCATTCCCGGAACCGCGCCAGCGCGCGGCCGCCGCACACGAATTCGATGCGCGTGCCGCCGCGACATTTTTCCCAGTGCGCGGTCGCAATGACGCCCACTGCGCCCGTATGGGC
>JACCSI010000006.1 GCA_013813075.1 Acidobacteriota bacterium
CTCGTCGAGAAACAACACGCCGTGATGCGCCAGGCTGATCTCGCCGGGTCGAGGAATGGCACCGCCACCGACAAGCGCGACGTCCGAGATGGTATGGTGCGGCGCGCGGAACGGACGCTGCACCAGCAGGCCACCGGCCGGCGGCAGCGTACCGGCCACCGAGTGAATAGCCGTGCACTCGAGCGCCTCGTCAAACGACAACGACGGCAGAATGCCTGGTAAGCGCCGCGCCAGCATGGTCTTGCCGGACCCCGGCGAGCCGACCTTCAACAGGTTGTGGCCGCCGGCCGCGGCAATTTCCAGGGCGCGCCGTGCAAACGTCTGCCCGCGCAGGTCGCGCAAATCAAGCCCGGCGTTGACTGCAGTGGAGGGCGGCGCGGTGATGGTTCCCACTTCGGGCCATCGCGACGCCGGTTGATTCAGCACCTCCACCGCCTCCGTGAGTGTCCGCACCGGTAGCAGCCGGAGTCCACCCACAACGGACGCCTCGGCTGCGTTGGGTGCCGGCAGCAACAGCGCGGTGGCCCCCTTCTTCCGCGCCGCCGCGGCAATCGGCAGGATGCCGCGCGCACTGTGGATGCTGCCATCCAGGGACAACTCGCCAACCAGCACCATTGTGGGCAGCTCGTCAGATTTGACGGTGCCTTCCGCCGCTAGAATGCCGAGCGCGATCGGCAAATCGAAGGCCGACCCCGCCTTGCGCACGTCGGCGGGCGCGAGGTTGATGGTGATGCGGTGCGACGGGAAATCGTAGCCGGAGTTCCGGATGGCGGCCTTGACGCGGTCGCGACTTTCGCGAACGCTGGCGTCGGGCAACCCGACCATCCGGAAAAAGGGGAGCCCTAACCCGACATCGACCTCAACGTGGACGGGGTAAGCGTCGACACCGAATACCGCGGCGCTTTCGAGGCGGGCAAGCATGCCCGGCAGAGTGCAAGGGCGCGTCCCGGACCTGGCGACCGTCTAAGTGGTTGACCCCACATTGGCGGCCTCGTCGGCCACCGGGAATCCAGGCAGCAACTGCCATGGGTCGGCGCCACCCGAATGGCAATCGTTTCACCCCCGAGAAGCCGACGTCTAGCCGCGTCCGCCCGGTCTCGGAGCCCTTCAATGACCAGTTTGAAGTAGGCGGCGTCGCGCGGCGCACCGAGCGTCGCTGGAAGTCGGCTTGAATTCTCGACTGGATTGGCGCGCTACTGCTGCTGTGCGTTCGAGCCAAGCGGCGAGGAGATTACGAGCCGCGCGCCTACTCGCAGTGTGCTGCCCACTAGCCGGTTGAGCCTTTTCAGCTGCTCGATGGTGGTCTGGTACCGCCTCGCCAGCGCAAACAACGTCTCGCCTGGCTTGACGCGATGGACGACGGCGGGCGCTACCTCGGTGGCGCTATCGAGCGTCGCGGCCGGTTCGGCAGAGGCGGTCTGCACGGCCCCGCTAACGCTGGCCCGCGCCAGGAGGGCCACCGAGGGCATGCGGGGAATCAGAAGCTTCTGACCGCTGGTCACTTTGGACGCGGCTTTCAGGTAGTTGGCTTCCGCCAAGTCGGTGCGATTGACGCGGAGCTTTTTGGCGATGGCCGACAGCGTCTCGCCACGCTTGACCACATGCCATTGCAGCGCATTGAACGAGTTTGGACCCGCGTCCTGGATCCGCTCCCTGACAACGTCGGCAGTGCCCGCTGGCACCTTCAGCTTGTAAGTGCCAACCCGAATTGGCGTCGTCCACCGGCGAAGTTCGGGGTTGAGCTGCTGGATCTCGTCGGCTGACCGCCCCGCCCATTCAGCCACCCGTCGCAGGTCGACAGCGGCGGGAACTTCGACGGTTTCAACAGCAGCCTCCAGCGTGGGGATGACGTCGAAACCATATTGTGTGGGGTTCTTGGCAATGATGACGGCCGCGAGAATCATCGGCACGTAATCGCGCGTCTCGCGCGGCAGAAACTGTGAGGTCGAAGTGAGAGTCCAGAAATCGTCGCGCCCGCTCCGCCTGATGGCGCGCTGCATGCGGCCGGGCCCCCCGTTATAGGACGCCATTGCCAGATGCCAGTCGTCGAACGTCCTGTAGAGCGTCTTGAAATATTTCGCCGCCGCGACCGTTGACTTGGCCGGGTCTGACCGTTCGTCGATGAACCAATCCTGCTTGAGGCCGTTTTCGCGGCCGGTCGCGCTCATGAACTGCCACACGCCCTTGGCCTTTGCCCGCGACAGAGCGGTCGGCTTGAACGCGCTTTCAATGAGGGGCACGTAGGCGAGGTCGAGCGGCAACCCCTCCGCCCGAAAGACGCTTTGAATCATCGGCAAATATTGCGCGCCACGCTGCAGGCCCGACGCGAGGAACTCGCGTAATCGTCCCTGAAACAGCTCGACGTAACGCAGTACGCGCTCGTTCAAGGGAATCGGAATGTCGTGGGCGGTCTGCTGCAAATCGGCCTGGACGTGCTCGGCGGTGGCGGCGGTCGGTGCGGTCGTGTCAAAAGTGCTAATCGCCAGGAGCTCGTCGATCGATGCAGGCTCGGCGGTCTGCTCTGTGAAACCGTCGCCGGTGGCGAGCGCGGCCAGTTCGAGGGCGGCAATGCGATCGACCAGGCGGTTGAAATGCTCCTTGACGCGTACGTCGGCCTGCGCGCCATGCGGCGATTCGAGCAGGAGTTCCAGAGAGGTGTTGAAGGCCACCTTGGCACGGGCCAGATGGCCGAGGGTGAGCTCGTAGCGACCGGTTTCAAAATGGCGATCCGCTCGGGCCAGAAGATCAAGCACCGGGTCGACAGGCACGGCGGCCGGAGCCGGTGCTGCAGGTTGAACCGTGACCGGGGGCTGTGGCGTGACCTGGGTGACCCGCCCACCCTGGGCCGAGGAGCACGCCGCACTTACGCTTGTAACCACCGCGACTGCTGTGAGCAATTTGAAGTGTTTAAGCATGGGTCTGATCGGAGACACAGCAGAGTAGCATCGCCGGCGCAGGCCGGTCA
>JACCSI010000015.1 GCA_013813075.1 Acidobacteriota bacterium
CGAAACACGTCAGCGCGGCGACGCTTATGGCGTCACCGGCGTGTAGTTGCTCACCCACCACAAAATCCTTCGGGATCGCGGACGGGGTAGAAGCGCGCGCCATAGGGTGCGGTCGGCGGTACGCGCACAATCGTCGCCCCGGCAGCTTTTGCTTGCGCGAAGTGCGCGTCAGGATCAGCGACTTTGACGTCAACCATCTGACGGAGATCCGGCCAGTCGCTGTTGGGCACTTCCGGGCCAAGCATCAAGACGCTCAAGCCGGAGTTCCGCATGCACAAGCGCGCCATCATCGCCGGGAAGTTCCATGGCCCGCGTCAAGCCCACCGCGCGTTCCAGCCAGCCGACGGCGGTGGCGGCATTGCGATAGCGTAGCTGGGGCCATAGGGTGGGTTCGCCCGACCCCTCAGCCATGCCGTATGTTCCAAAAGCCCCACAGGTGGCCGTCGAGGTCGCGCATTGAAAAATCGCGGGAGCCGTACTCCATGTCGGTCAATGGCACGACGATTTCAGCGCCTTCGGCCACCGCGCGGTCATGGAGGCATCCGGGCGACCTGGACGTAGAGCCCCTGGCGCGCGGCGCCCCACGGACTGTCCGGCGCGGACGCGCCCACAGAGCTCACGCCGACGCGCTTGGACCGCGGCGCAAATCGGCGTGCGCCACCAGGCCATCGGGCGTGCGGTGGTCGGAGTGTCTCTCAACGCCAAAGGCCGCGGCGAGGAAGTCGATCGCCGCCGCAGCGTCCTGATAGCGAAGTACGGGCGAGATGGTGGGCGTTGTCGTCATGCGGCGAGCCTAGAACCTTCGTGAGCGTGCCGTCTTGGAGATTTTTTACCGGTTGTTACACGGTGAAACCGCCACGGTCCGGTAGGCGGCTGGCGCGGTCGAAGGCGCCGGCGCGCCGAAGTTGAAGATGAGTGGCGCAATCTCGGTCGGTCATTCGCGTCGGCATAGGGCGTGCGCCGTTTGTTCGATGCCGCCGACATACTCGCGGACGTAGGGTCGCCAGGCAGGGTGAGCCGCGGCCACGGCCGATTCCCAGCGGCCAAGCTCCGACAAATGGCAAGCGACTTCAACCTGGCGTAGGCTACCCGTGATCCGCCAGGTTGGCAAACCGTGTTTGCTGACGCAGGAACGCCAGCTTGACCAGTCCCGTAGGGCCGTTGCGCTGCTTGGCGAGAATCAGCTCGGCGACGCCATCGGTTTCGGCCGGCTCATTGTCCTGCTTGTACATCTCCTCGCGGAAAATCAGGATGACGACGTCGGCGTCCTGCTCGAGCGCACCCGATTCGCGCAGGTCGGAGAGCTGCGGCCGTTTGTCGGAGCGGGCTTCCGGCGCGCGCGACAGCTGCGACAACAGCACGATCGGCACGTTGAGCTCCTTCGCCAGGCCCTTGAGCGACCGGGATATCGACGCCAGCTCCAGCGTGCGGTTCTCGAACCGCCCGCGTCCTGTCATCAGCTGCACGTAGTCCACGGCGATCATGTTCAGACCATGCTCCGACTGCAGCCGCCGCGCCTTGGCGCGCATCTCCAAAACGCCGGCACTCGCCGTGTCGTCGATATAGAGGTTCGCCGCGCTCAGCGTTTCGAGCGCGTGCGTAATGTTGCTGTATTCCTTGGCGCCGATCTGCCCGCTCATCAGGCGGAAGTTGTCGATCTTGGCCTCGGAGGCGAGCAGGCGCATGAAGAGCTGCTCTTTCGACATCTCGAGGCTGAAGAATCCGGCGACGCCGCCGCTGACCGCCACGTGCTGGCAGATGTTGAGTACCAGGCTCGTCTTCCCCATCGACGGGCGGGCAGCGACGATGACCAGGTCGCCGCGCTGGAATCCACGGGTCATCTTGTCGATTTCGGTGAAGCCGGTGCTGATGCCGGTGATGAAGCTCTTGTGCTGAAACAGCGCTTCGATCTTGGGAAAGCTGTCCTTGACGAGATCGCGCATCGGGATGAAGCCCGATTTGATGCGATCGTCCGCAACGGAGAAAATCGCGCTCTCCGCTTCGTCGAGAATGAGGTCGGCGTCCTGATCGGCTTCGTAGGCGTTGGAGAGAATCTTGTTCGCCGAAAAAATCAACGCCCGCAGCGTCGCCTTTTCCTTGACGATACGCGCGTAGTACTCGACGTTGGTGGCACGCGGTACACCGTCGAGCAGTGCGGCGATGTACGCCGGGCCTCCCGCTTCATCCAGCTCGCCGCTTCGCTCGAGCTCTTCGTTGAGCGTGACAAGATCGATCGGCTGGTTGCGTTCGGACAGCGCCACCATCCGATCGAAGATACGGCGGTGCGCATCGCGGAAAAACGCTTTACCCGTGATCACCGCGGCGGCGACGTTGAACGCTTCGTTGTCGATGAGAATGGCGCCGAGCACGGACCGCTCCGCGTCGAGGTTGTGCGGCAGCGTGCGCTCTGATGCGCTCTTGGTTGCGACGTCGGGAGCCATGGAGGGAAAACGGATTGTACAGAAAAACGGCGGGACGTGAGCCCCGCCGTAAAAATATCGTGGCCGCGGTGGCCGGCGCTACGCGTCCTTTGCCACCGTCACCTTCACCTGCGCCGTGACGTCGCGGTGCAGCTTCACCGGCACCGTGTTGTCGCCGAGTGCCTTGATCGGATCCGGCAGCAGAATCTTGCGCCGGTCGATTTCGAACCCCTTGCTGGCAAGGAGCTCCCCGATATCGGCGTTAGTGACCGACCCATAGAGTTGGTCGTTCTCGCCCGTCTTGCGTTTGATGATGAGTTCGAGCGCGTTGAGGCGCGTGGCAACCGCTTCGGCGGCCGCCCGCTCTTCGTGATCGCGCACTTCGGTGATCTTCCGCTCGCGCTCGACCCACTTGCGGTTGGCATCGGTCGCCGGCAAGGCGAGCTTGCGCGGCAACAGGTAGTTCCGGGCGTAGCCGTCGGCGACCTTGACGATCTCCCCGCGCTTGCCCAGGTGTTCGACGTGGTCTCGAAGAATGATTTCCATGGCCCGTTCCTAATCTGAGGCGTACGGCAGCAGTGCCAGCTGCCGGGCCCGCACGATCGCGATTCTGAGCCCGCGCTGGTGCTTGGCGCACGTCCCCGAAATACGTCGCGGCAACACCTTGCCACGCGCGGGCACGAAGCCACTCAGGAGCTTGACGTCCTTGTAATTGATGTCGTCGATCTTGTCTGCGCAGAATTTGCAGACCTTGCGGCGGCGGAACAGCCCACGGCGCTGCCCCTGTTTGCCGTCTTTGTTCTTGTCGTCGCCGGCGCGGCCGCGTCCGCCGGCGCCACCGCTCGGGCTCCCCGATCTGCCTCGTCCTATGCCTGCCATGACTAAACCTCCGCCTCGACGCCAAAGTCGTCGCCTGAATCATCCGAGTCGTCGGTCTGCGGGCCTTCACCCGGCTGACGGTCAGGCGGAAGACCACGGGCAGTGCGGCGGCGGCGAGACTCTTCGGTTCGCTTCGCGCGCGCACGCTCCGCTTTCGTCTGCGACTCATCGACGCGGACGATGAGATGACGCAGCAAGCCTTCCGTGACCTTGAGACGGCGATCGAGCTCGTGCACGAGCGCCCCGTCACCGTGAATCACTTCAAGGACGTAAAGGCCTTCTTTGTGATGCCCGATTTCGTAGGCGAGCCTGCGGCGGCCGCTGAAAGCGAGGGCTGCCTCGCTCTTTTCGCCGATTGTCCCGCTCATCCGGCTGACAATCGCCTCGACCTGCGTGTGCAGGTCCGCGACCTGCTGTTCGGTCGCGTCAGGTCTCATGACATAGACCAGTTCGTACGTACGTTGCACTCTGTTCTCCTTGTGGACAGACCGGACAGGTTGGCCGGTAGGACGTGCCTACCGGCCTCCCGGCCCAAGGCCGGCCACGTTAAGTGGCAAGGAGTTCGCCAATCTGCCCGAAGCCCGTCACGCGGGAACATGTACCCCGCGCAGCGGTTACGAATCAAGATTGGAGTCCTGCTTACTATCCGCTGCGGCATTGAACATGTTCATCACACGCTCAATCCCGTCGGAGATGAACGTCTCCGACGCATCGGCGGCCCGCAGCGTCGCCGCCTGAATTGTCTCCCGCTCGGCGGGATCGAACTTCGATAACACGTGATCGGCGAGGTCGCGCCGCGCATCGCCGCGCCCCACCCCGATGCGCAGTCGCGGGAACTCGCCGGTCCCCAGCTGTTCGACCAGCGACTTCAACCCGTTGTGTCCACCGGCGCTGCCCCGCGGCCGCGCCCGCAAACGTCCCACCGGCAGCGCCACCTCGTCGACGACGACGAGGATGTCCGCCGGTTCCACCTGAAAAAACTGTCGCAGCCGGGCCACTGCGAAGCCACTGAGATTCATGAAGGTCAGCGGCTTGACCAGGACAGCGCCGCCGGGTTGCTTCACGAACATGGCGTCGTCGCGTTCCCGCCACGCATCGCCCAGATTCCAGCGGCGCGCGAGCTCGTCGACGACCCAGAAGCCGACGTTGTGCCTGGTGTCCCGATACTGCGGCCCCGGGTTGCCAAGGCCGACCACCAGCTTCACGTCTACTTCTTGTCCTTCTTGTCCTTCGCGGCGGGCGCGTCTTCCTTGTCGGTCTTGCCCTTCTTGATGACTTCAGGCTCCGAGCCGGAAGCGACTGGGGCCACCACGGCAGTCTCGGCGACCACTTCCTCGACTCGCGGCGTGATGACGTGCACGAGCATCATGTCGGGCTCGCTGATCGGCAGCCACTTCTGTCCCGCGGCGACATCGCGGACGTACACGGCGTCATTGAGACCAAGGTCGGTGACGTCGATTTCGATGGCGTTCGGAATTTCGAGCGGCAACGACTCGAGCTCAATCTCGCGATGCACGAAGTCGAGCACCCCGCCCTCCAGCTTGACGCCGCGCGGCTCGCCCTTGATGAGCACCGGGACGGTGACCGTGATGCGGCGATCCATGTTGACGCGCACGAAGTCGGCGTGCAACATCGCGTGCGTCACCGGGTCGAGGAGGAAGTCCTTGACCAGAACGCGCGAGTCGCCCTCACCGTCCACCTTCAGCGTGATCAGCGTGTTGACGCCAGACCCGGAGTGCAGGATGCGGAGCAGGGGCTTGGGGTCGACCGCAACCGGCACGTTGCTCCCAATTTCACCTTCTTTTTGCGCGCCGTATAACACGCCGGGAATTCTGCCCGCGGCGCGGAGGCGTCGGGCCTCGTTCTTGCCGCGGCTATCACGCTTGACTGCTTCGAGTGTGGCTTCCATAACTCATGTTCCAAACGGCCAAAGGGCCAAAGGGCTCCGTCGCGAGGCACCGTCGCACCCCTGGCAACGCTGTTAAACAAACAACGAACTGACTGACGTTTCCTCGTGGATGCTGCGGATCGCCTGTCCGAGCAGGCGGGCGACCGACAATTCCACAATCTTTCCGCATCTCAACCGCTTGTCCGCAACCGGAATCGTGTTGGTGACGATCAACCGCTCCAGCGGCGAATTCTCGATCCGCTCGAGCGCCGGCCCCGACAACACCCCGTGCACCGCGCACGCGAGCACACGCTCGGCGCCGGAGTTGATCAGCGCCTGGGCGCCTTTCTGAATCGTCCCGGCCGTGTCGATGATGTCGTCCGCGATCACGCACGTGCGTCCGCCAACTTCACCAATGACGTTCATCACTTCAGCCGTGCCATCGTCGCTGCGCCGCTTATCGATCACCGCGAGCTCGGCGCCCAGCCGTTTCGCATATGCACGCGCACGCTCGGCGCCGCCCGCATCAGGCGCGACAATGGTCAGGCGAGGAAAGTCCTGGCGCGACATGTAGTCGATAATCACTGGCGCCGCGAACAAGTGATCAACCGGGATGTCGAAAAATGCCTGAATCTGCGCCTTGTGCAGATCCATCGTCAAGACGCGATTCGTGCCGGCCGCGCTCAGCACGTTGGCGACGAGCTTGGCCGAAATCGGAACCCGCGGCTTGTCCTTGCGGTCCTGCCGGGCATAGCCGTAATACGGCAGCACCGCCGTAATGCGCGACGCCGACGAGCGACGGAACGCGTCGACCATAATCAACAGTTCGACCAGATGTTCATCGACCGGCGCGCACGTCGGCTGCACGATGAACACATCCGTCCCACGGATGTTTTCGTCGATCTGAAACGACACCTCCGTGTCGGGAAACCGGCGCAAGCGGGCTTGACCGAGCGATACCCCGAGAAACTCGCAAATGTCTTTCGCGAGCTGCGGGTGAGCGCTGCCTGAAAATACTTTCAGATCACCGTAGCCGGTCGGTCGCATGGCGCTTTACGAAGTTCGAGAAATGGTGGTTGGTTGGGGCGGAAGGATTCGAACCTTCGAATACGGGATCCAAAGACCCGCGCCTTACCGCTTGGCCACGCCCCAGCATGTCAATGGGAACCTGTGTAACTGGTCATCGATGCCCGGCCGCTCTACCCCCTTACACATTGCTCCACCGCCCATGTCCGTCCCCGATTTCTGATGAGGCGCAAACCCTTAGCTTATACGAGCGCGCCGGATCTCGGCAAGCACGGGACGCAGCCGCCGGCTGTACTCCACACGCGATAGGGTTCGAGTGCAGACGACCTGCCACCCCGGCCGCGACAGGTCTGCCGCGGTGCGCCGGGCGGCCTCGTCCCGGTCAAACAAGCCAAACACCGCCGAGCCGGAGCCGGACATCGCCGCATACACTGCGCCCGCGTCCAGCAACGCCTGCTTGATTCGGCCAATCGTGGGGTGATGCCGGCTCACGGCTGGTTCGAGGTCGTTGCGAAGGTTCAGCGCCCATTCCGGCCACCGCCCGGGCAGCGATGTGCGCCCGGTCTCTCGGGCCGACCGCCGCGGCTCGGTGTCGTACCACCCGTACGCCTCCACCGTCGACACGCCAAACTGGGGCCTGACGATAACCACAGAAGTTCGCGGCAGGTCCACCAGCGGGTAGATGTCATCGCCGCGACCGAGTCCGAGCGCCGTGCCGCCGACCAGGAAAAACGGGATGTCCGCGCCGAGCACGGCCGCCAGCCGGCTGATAGTGGGCGTGTCAACGTCGAGTTCCCACATCCGGACCAGCCCTAGCAACGCCATTGCGGCGTCGGCGCTGCCACCACCGAGGCCCGACTGCTGCGGGATGCGCTTGCGTAGACCCACCACCACGTTTCGCGGCGTGTCGCCCCGGCGCTTGCCCACGGTGCGCCACAGCAGCGACGCGGCCTTCCACACGAGATTGCGGTGATCGATCGGCAGCCTGGCATCGTCGCACTCGATCGCAAACGGACCCCTGCGCCACGTGAACGTCAGCACGTCGTGCACCGCGAGCGACTGAAAGACGGTCTTCAGATCGTGGAACCCATCGGCGCGCACGCCCAGAATACGAAGGTCGAGGTTAATCTTCGCGAAGGCGGGAAGGCTAAACGACTGGGGCGCCACGGGACTTAGTTCGAGCCCCGCAGCGGAACCACCGAACGGAGATGTTCGAGTGTCATCGACTCCGCACCGGGCGGCACCGCTACCGCAAACGCACGTTCGTCGATCTCCGTGTTGATCTCGAGTTGCTCAACGGCCGCCGTCATATCGACGTCACCGGAAATGCTCCGAATGCGGACACTGCGCGGCCACAGATTCTGATGGTTCGCGTAATCGACCCGCCAGTTGCCGTGGTCCGCCGCGACAACCGACGACGCGCCGTTGATGCTCTTCAAGTACGCCGTGATGCCGGCGCCAAGCGTCACGGCACGCCATCCACCAGCAAAGACACGGCCCTCCGTAGGTGAGGCTGGCTGCGCCAGGCATCCCGTCAGGATGAGGCGCAAATCGTTGGCCGCGAGCCTGAGGCCGGTGAGCCGCTCGAGAACGTCGGGTACGGGCGCGTCTTCCAGCACGCGCTTGTCGCGCGGCAGCAAGAGCGTCGCGCGGTTGTCACGTCCGGCAAGAATAAAGACTGGCTGCCCAAAGGGCGCCACGGCCTCGAAGCGAAGCGAAGCCGGTGCGGCGAGGCCCGTGTGCAGCGTGCCGCGCAGCTTTTCTGTGCCGGCACGCCCAGAGAGACGAAGTTCCGCCGTCAGGGTCTTGAGGCCGGCACATTGCCGCGTTGCCTGATTGAAGGCGTCGATTGCGGTCGGATCCTGCGACTGTAGTCCGCTCGGACGCGTCGGAGTCCGCGCCGCGCAGGCGCACAGCCCGATCGCGCAGGCCGTCACCAGCGCACGCCGCATCACGGCTTGCGGCCTCGAGCATCCCGAATCTTTCGCTCCACCGCGGATTTGTCGATGTCCTCGCCGTCGCCCTTCAGCGCGCGTTCCCACACCGTGATCGCTTCCTGATATTTGCCACGCCCGGCGAGCACGTCGCCGTAATGGTCCTGGATGACCGATTGCGTCGGCAGCGCGTCTGCCGCCCGGCGCAGCGGCCCCTCGGCTTCGTCGACTCGGCCTTGCTTGAACAGCGCCCAGCCGAGGCTATCGAGATAAGAGGGGTTGTCGGGCTCGACCTTCAGCGCTCGCTCGATGAAACCGACCGCTTCGGGCAACCGTTGACCACGTTCGGCAAGGGTGTAACCAAGCGAGTTGAGGGCCGGTGCGTTAAGCGGATCGCTGGCGACGGCGGTCGTCAGCACCGCAAGCGCCTGTTCGTGCTCGCCGAGTTGGGTGTGGGCGTGTGCCATCTGCGACAGCAACAGCGCCGCATCGCTCGCTCGGCCCTTGGCGCGACTGGCGACATCTTTCGAGAGGGGTGTGAGGACTGCGATGACCTGGCGGTAGTCGCGCCGGGCGATCAACGCGGCCGACAGGGCGTGCAGGCCTGGCATGCTCGTCGCGTCGAGTGCGAGCAGCTTCCGCGCCACGTCCTCGGCACCCGGTAGGTCGCCGAGCCGCAAGTTCGCACTCGACAGCAGGAACAGCCCGCGTGCGTCCTGCGGCGCCGTCAGCAACAAATCCTTGAGGACGTCTCGCGCCTTGGTTGCATTTTTCTCGTCCGCCACGTTCAACAACGCGGACACATAACGGAGGCGCAGATCGCGCCCCGCGGTGCCGCGGGCGCCGGCAACCGCCTGCTCGTAGGCATTGGCGGCGTCCTGCCAACGTCCCTGGCGCTCGTAGAGCGCAGCAAGGGGCGTGTAATGGCGAGGGTTGAGCTCCGCCGCGGACTTCATCGCCTCCAGTGCGCCGTCCACCCGCCCGAGCGCCAGTCGCGATTCCGCGAGCAGCGCGTAGGGCTCCGGCGCCAACGGCGCCTGCGCCACGATGCCTTCGAGCATCGGCACCGCGCGCTCGTGATTACCCGACCGTAGATGGAGCCGCGCCAACGTCAGTTGCAGATTCAAGTCCGTTGCCACGAGCGGCGTGTCGAGGATCTGTGCAAG
>JACCSI010000023.1 GCA_013813075.1 Acidobacteriota bacterium
ACGCGACGGTGGCGAACCAACTCAACGTCCGAGAGATCTACCAGCGCATTACCGCGCTGTCGACCGGCGCCCAAATCGGCCAGTTCATGCTGCTGATCCTGGCGTTCATCGGTGTCCTGTTCCTGACTATTCAATTCGTCGCGCTGGTGATCGGGTTTGCGCTGGCGCGGCAGATTACCGGCGCCGTCCACGACTTGTTCACCGGCACCGAGCACCTTCGCAACCGCGATTTCACCCACCAGATTCCGGTGCGGGCGCGTGATCAGCTGGGCGAGCTGGCTGACTCGTTCAATCTGATGACCGCCGAGATGACCAAACTCATTCGCGAGAACGCCGAGAAAGCGCGCATGGAGCAGGAGATGATGGCCGCCCGGGAGATTCAACAGCGGTTGCTCCCCCAGGGCCCGATGAGCGTCCCCGGCTACAGCATCACGGCCTTCTGCGAACCGGCGCGCGAGGTGGCCGGCGACTACTTCGACTTCCTGAAAGTATCCGACTCCAAACTCGGTGTGCTGATTGCCGATGTGTCCGGCAAGGGGCTGCCCGCGGGTCTCTACATGGCGCAGTTGAAGGTGCTGGCACAATCACTCGCGCGCACCCATCCCTCGCCGCGCGATTTCCTCAAAGCCATCAACCGCGTCGTCGCCGACAACATCGATTCGAAGAGCTTCATCACGATGTCGTATGCCGTGATTGATTTCGAGCGGAAAGAGATGATGTATGCACGGGCAGGCCATTGCCCATTGATCCGCGTGCCGGGGGCGGCGCCGGCGGGACTTCGCAAGTCCGAGATGCTGACGCCGGACGGCCTGGTGCTCGGCCTGAAGCTCGATGACGGCCAGATGTTCGACGCCATGATCGAGGAGGTCATGGTCCCCCTGCTGACTGACGACCTGGTCGTATTTTTCACGGATGGCATCAGCGAGACCATGAACGAGGACTTCGACTGCTACGGCGAGCCGCGCCTGGCCAAGGTCCTGGAGCAGTATGCCCACTTGCCGTTCGAGCAGCTCCGGTCGTTCATCTTTGCCGACCTGCGGGCGTTTGCCGGCGCAGCGGATCAACACGACGATATGACGATGATTCTTCTCAAAGTCGACGCGCCCATCACCGCAACTCACGCGGCCGCGTGATCATGGCTGACCTCACGGTGATCTTTCGCACGGCGTCGAATATCGAGGCCAGCGTCGTGCAGGCGCTGCTCGACAGCCACGGCATCGAGTCGGTGCGCACGTCCGGGCCGCCTCAGTCGGTGTTCCCGTTCAGCGTCAATCCTCTCGGCGAGACCAGGGTCTCCGTGCGTGAAGACGACGCCGACGAAGCTGTTCGCGTGATCGACAGCCACCGCGAGCAGGTGGGCAGTGGGTTGGTTGTACCGCTGCCGCAACAGTTCCTCACGCTGGAAGGCCGTCTGGGTTATCGCTTTCGTGACCGTGGATTGCTCGAACATGCGTTGACACACAAGTCGAAGGCGCACGAAGACCCGAGTGGTGGAGTTCTCGACAATGAGTCCCTTGAGTTTCTCGGCGACGCGGTCCTGGGATTGGTCATTGCCGACGCCCTCTGCCGCACATTTCCGACTTCGTCGGAAGGACAGAAGTCGAAAGTCAAGGCCATGCTCGTCTCGACGACGTCGCTGGCCGGGATGGCCGAGCGGTTGGATCTGGGCGAACACATGATTCTCGGCCGCGGCGAAGAGAAGACTGGAGGACGCCACAAGCAGGCCCTGCTGGCAGACACCTGCGAAGCGCTGATCGCAGCGATTTATCTCGACGGCGGATTGGAGCCGGCGCGCCAGTTCCTGATGCGGGAGCTCGGCGACGCACTGGAGCAGTCGGGACGCCCCGATTATTTCAGCGGCGATCACAAGTCGCGGTTGCAGGAAGCGCTGCAAGGCCTGGGCCGGCCCTTGCCGCAATACCGCGTCGCCGGCGAGGTCGGCCCGGAACACCGCAAGATGTTCCATGTGGAGGTCATGCTCGGGAGCGACCTGCTGGCGCATGGCGTTGGACGGACCAAGAAGGACGCCGAGCAGGAAGCGGCGCAAGCCGCGTTGGCAGCATTGAAAACTCGCGACGATACGGCGTCGCCGTGACTGGCTCGGCGGAGGATCGCGATCAATCGATCTCGATGATGCCCCATCCCTTGCGCTCGGCGCCGGCGCCCGCCATCGCCATCGACGGCTCTGCCACCGGAAGACGCGAGAGCGCGTAGCTCTGGACCTCGCGCGCGACTTCGTCCACGCCCGGCGGGACCGGACGACAATGCAGCCGCACCCACAAGCGCAGTAACGGATCGGAAAAGCTGTACCGCTTCTGCCGCGACACGACCAGATCCACGTCTTCGAGCCACGACAGGTAATCCTTGGTCGAGCCGGGCGTACGATGCAGACGGAGCGCGATCTGTGTGAGCGTCAGCGGTTCGTCGTCCGCCAGGATTTCGAGAATCGCCTTCAGGGCGCCGTAGCCACGTGCGCGATGCAGCCGCAGCTCGTAGCGATAGCCACACCAGGCAGTCAGGGCACCATCGGAGGTGAGGAGCGCGGTTAGCGCCGAAATCGGATCGCCGGGGCGGCCGCTGAGGCCAGCCGCCGCTTCGCTGATGGCGCGGACGTACGAGGCGCGGCCGTCGGCGAGCACTTGAATGGTACGGCCCAGGAAGTTGCGATCCTCGGTTCCGGATTCGCCCATCGGCGGCAGCATCGCCGTGACCTCGTTGGCCGAGAGCGCCGGCAGGTGAATGACTTCAAACGGCGCCGCGCCGTCGCCGAGCAGGCGATGCATCCGCGCGACGTAGCGTGATGTCAGGACGAAGCGATTACCGCTCTCCTGGAATGACTGCAGCATTTCGCGCAGGACGTGGCGCAGGCCGGGGAAGCTTTCGAACGTGCGCAGCTCGAGGACTTCGTCGAGCAGAAAGGTCGCCGGCCGGTGCTCGACGCGGGCGCGTGCGAAATAGGACAACGTGTGGTCGAACGCCTCGCGGGCCGAGCCCGGTGTCTCGGCGGCGACGCCCTCGGCAAACGGCGACGCGGTGGTGACTGCGCCGAAGAACCGCTCGGGCGTGCTGGCAGCCCGTTCCACATCAATGTATTGGCAGTCCTCTCGACCCAGACGGTCCACCAGAGAGTGGAGGGCGGTCGTGCGGCCGGTCCCACAGCCTCCGAGCATTACAGGGATGCGTGGGGGCGTTGCCTCGAGCGCCGCGATGACGCGCCGCTCCAGCCCCGCGTGAGGAGCCATCATGGTCTTGCCTCCTGCATCGGAATCCGCACACCTTGCTCCTCGGCCGTCCGCATCGCTTCGGGATACCCCGCGTCGGCGTGCCGTGCGACGCCAATGCCGGGATCGCACGTCAGCACGCGCAGTAGTCGTTCGTCTGCGTCGCGCGACCCATCCGCGACGATTACCATACCCGCATGGATGGAGTACCCGATTCCGACACCGCCGCCGTGATGCACTGAGACCCACGTCGCACCCGCCGACGCGTTGAGCAGTGCATTCAGGATCGGCCAGTCGGCGATGGCGTCACTGCCGTCTCGCATGCCTTCGGTCTCGCGGTTGGGCGACGCGACCGACCCGGTATCGAGATGGTCGCGGCCAATCACAATCGGCGCCTTGACGGCGCCCTGCCGGACCAGCTCGTTGATCCGTAACCCAAAGCGTGCCCGGTCGCCGTAGCCGAGCCAAAAAATGCGCGCCGGCAGACCCTGGAACTTCACCCGTTGAGCGGCAAGGCGAATCCAGCGGCACAAGGCGTCGTCGTGACTGAAC
>JACCSI010000228.1 GCA_013813075.1 Acidobacteriota bacterium
CGCCATCACCATCAAAGACACCGCCGAGCGCATTACCGCCGCCGGACGCATTATCTCAGCGATCGACAAGGCGCGTCCCGAGGTCATCATCGACGTCGAGTTGATGGAAGTCGATCGCACACGCCTCAAGGAGTACGGCCTGCAGATTGCGTCGCCGGGAGGCATCGGCCTAGACGGTCAAGTCGGCCTCGGTAGCGATGCGTTCGCTCTGCGAGATCTGCGAAACCTGACGCAGAGCCAAGTCGTGCTGACCGGTCTGCCCGGCCTCTATTACCGCCTGCTCAAGACGGACACGGCCACACGAGTGCTGGCCAATCCACAGTTGCGCACCTCGGAGGGCATTGCCGCGCAAGCGCGGTTTGGCGAGCGGGTGCCGGTCCCGGTCACTACCTTTTCGCCGATTGCGGCCGGCGGTGTGCAGACGCAGCCGATCACCTCGTTCAATTACGAAAACATCGGCGTCAACATCGACATCACGCCACGCACGCACCATAACGACGATGTGTCGCTGGCGGTGAAGATCGAGGTGAGCAATATCTCCGGGACCGGGTTCGGCGACCTTCCCACCTTCGGCAACCGCTCCATCAACACCGTGATCCGCTTGAAGGACGGCGAGACCAACATGCTGGCGGGTCTGATTCGTGATGACGAGCGTCGGGTCATGAACGGGATTCCGGGACTGAGCGACCTGCCCATTCTTGGTCCCCTGTTTGCGAGAAATCGCCGAGAGACGCAGGAAACGGACATCGTCCTCACCCTGACGCCACGGATTGTTCGTGTGCTGGATCTAAAGGCCGAAGACCTGGTGCCGTTCCGGGTCGGCCGAGACAGCGGCGCACCGCTCATCGACATTCCGCTTCCGTCCCCGTTGCCGCCGCGTCCGCCTGGCGACGCTCTACCAGGGGGCGGAATCTTCGCGCCGCCGCCCAGTGACACACCCCCACCAACCTCGCCGTTGCTGCCGATTCCTCAGCCGGCCCAGCCCGTCAAACCGCCGAATCCCAAGCCGCCTCCGCCGCCCCGCGGTCGATAGTGCCCGAGCGTCGCAAGTGGCGCCTTTGCCACCCGTTTACCCGACGCGCGCGACCTGCCCGCCCAGCCCCTGGAGGCGATCGACGAGTCGGGAATAGCCGCGCTCGACCACTTCAAGCTGCTCGACTCGACTCTGTCCTTTTGCCGACAGTGCGGCCGCGATCAGCGCCATCCCCGATCGAATGTCGCGGCTATCGAGCTGCTTGCCGCGCAGTTGACGCGGTCCGGTGACGATGATGCGATGGGGATCGCACAAAAACAGATCGGCGCCCATGCCACTCATTTGCTCGAGCGAATAGAGTCGGAGCTCGTAAAGCCAGTCGTGCACGAGCGTCGCTCCCGCGGCTTGCGTCGCAAGCACCGTCACGAGGCTGATGAGATCGCTCGGAAATCCCGGCCAGAGCCCTGTGGTGATACGGCCGGCGTTGATCAGGGTGCGCGGCTGCGAATGGAACAGCGTCCCGTCGTGTTCACAGTGCACGTTCATCTTGCGCAGGATCGAGGCCACGACTTCCATGTCCTCCCAGCGCGTGCCACCGATCTCTATTTCACCACCGGTAACCGCCGCGACGACCGCCCAACTTCCGGCCTCGATGTAATCGCCCCATAACGTACGCCGGGCCCCCTGCAGCCTGGGAACGCCTTCTACCGTAATTGTCGGACTGCCGGCCCCTTCGATGCCGGCCCCCATCGCCTGCAGGAACTCGCAGAGTTCAATCACGTGCGGCTCGCACGCCGCGTGGCGAATCTGCGTGCGGCCGGTCGCCGCCGCGGCTGCCAGGAGGGCGGTTTCGGTCCCGGTCACCGACGCTTCATCGAGATAATACGACGCCCCCTTGAGACCGTCCGGTGCCTCGAGCGCGTGACCTGGTCCATCCGACACGCGCACGCCCATGTGCCCTAGCGCTTCGAGGTGGGTGCGAATCGTGCGGCGCGTCGGGAAATCGCCGCCTGGTGGTGCCACCATGGCTCGACCTCGTCGCGCCAACAGTGGCCCCATCAACAACACCGACCCACGCAGGCGACCGACGAGCAAGCGGTCCGGTTCGTCCTTCGTCACCTCCTGGCACTTGATCTTCAACGTCGTCGTTCCTATGCCGTCGACTTCGGCGCCAAGATCGAGAAGCAGCCGGCACATCACCTCGACATCGGCAATGCGGGGGACGTTGTCGAGAATGCATTCGTCCTGGCTGAGCAGGCATGCCGCGATGAGCGGTAGTGCCGAATTCTTGTTGCCTTCGACGTGCAGACGGCCACGCAGCCGGTGTCCGCCTTCGATGACCAGTGTCGACATGAAAACGGATCTCCACTTCAATTATGTGGGTCAGGATCCAGCAACCACTGCAACGCGGCTGATGGCTTGAAGCCGACGAACACCGGCTCGGGCACGATGGCAATCGCGTAGGCGTCCAGGACCGCACGCTTGATCGCGGCCGCCAGTGACAGCACGTCAGCCGCCGTCGCGCCGCCGTGATTTACGATCGCCTGCGCCTGGAATGGCGATATGCCAACCGCGCCCCGCTTCGAGCCCTTGGTGAACCCGGCGCCTTCGATCAACCATGCCGCGGGGATCTTGACCATACACTCGTCGACGACATAATGCGGCACGGCGACGGCACTGCCGGCGTTCGCCTGCAGGGTCGCGTACTGCTCGCGCGACACGAGCGGGTTGACAAAAAATGATCCACAACTGCGGTTGGCGGGGTTGTCGGCTTCAATCACCATCCCCTTGCGCCGCCGGATGTCGAGCGTCGCCTCCCGCGCGGCGCCAACCGAGGGGGATGTCTCCCCCCTCTGTTCGAAGTAGTTGACGATGTCGGCGTAGGCAATGGTCGGGGGAGCGTCGCGCTCGAGCGCATACTCCACTCGCGTGATCACATAACGGCCGCCGCCCTCGCGCTTGAAGGCGCTGGTCCGGTAGCGGAAGTGACACGCCGCGTTTGAAAACAACGTCGGCTGAAGCGTACGGCGGTCCACCGCGTGCACGCGGGTGATGCAGCCGGACACATCCTGGCCGTAGGCGCCGACATTCTGCACCGGGGTGCCGCCGACCTGACCGGGAATCCCTGAAAGGCATTCGAGTCCCGCGCAACTGCCTGCGACGGTGACTGCGACAAACGGATCCCACGGTTCCCCGGCGCCGGCGCTGTAGATCTCTCGCGCACCCAGTGGCGACGACGCGACACCGCGAAGGTCAACTTTGATGACGAGGCCATCGAACCCGGCGTCGGCCATCACCACGTTGCTGCCGCCCCCCAGCACATGGACCACGGCGCGCCGAGCCCGTGCCCATGCGAGCGCATTGCAGACGTCAGACTCGGTGCGCGCCTCCACGAACCACCGGGCGGGCCCGCCGACACCCATCGTGCACCATTCCGCGAGCGCGACATCCGAGCGTGGCGTCATGCGCTCTGAGTGGCGTCACGAACGCGCAACAGCGGACGCTCGCGCGCAATCAGGGCAGCCGCGGCTTCCTGTCGTGAGCAGAGGGCAAAGTCGATGACGTCACCGGGGGCGAGTTGTCCGGCGATTGGCAAATCCGCGCTGATCACTGATGCAATCTTGGGGTATCCGCCCGCGGTCTGACGGTCGGCCATCAGCAGGATCGGCTCGCCTCCCGCGGGCACCTGAATGGCGCCAAATGCTACTGGCTCGGAAATCGGTTCACTCTCGCGCGTGCGTACGAGCGGCGGCCCCTCGAGCCGATAACCCATGCGGTTCGATCGCGGCGAAATCCGGAAGCACATGGTCGTGAGCGTCGACATTGCGCTGCTCGAATACCAGTCCGCCTGCAGCCCCGGCAGGATGCGAAGGCGTGCGCGGCCC
>JACCSI010000058.1 GCA_013813075.1 Acidobacteriota bacterium
GCCCGTCACCCAGCGCGAGTCGGCGACGGCTGTTGAAGGCGAACTTCGCGCCGGGGGCGGCTTTATCGGGCGCCGTGTGGCGGTATCTGGATCGGCCACCGCCCATGGCTTGAGCGGCCACGCGGCAGCTGGAGATTTTGATGCCGCGCTAACCGCTCTGACTGCCGCACGCTACGGCCGCTCTGACAGCCTTGACAACAGCGCGTTGGACGACGCGCTCGCCAGCGCGTTGCGAGCCGGCAGTCGAATGGCGTCAAAGCATACCCGACTCGCGGACGCGATCGGTTCCGTACGCCAATCCGCGCTCGCAATGAGACCACGAGCGTGGGCGCGCTAACCACTCTGCAAGACCAGCTCGAGGTGTTGCTGGTGGAGGCACGCGGTCTCAACCTGCAGACGCTGTTTTTTGCCGGTGAAGACGACGCGCGCCTGGGTGCCACCGTGTTGATCGGCCTCGCCGGTCTGGTCCTGTTGCTGCGGCTGCTGACGCGCCGGTCGAGCGGGCGCGGTCGCCTGGCGTTGCCGTCGCTGATTGACTGGGCGCGGCCGCGCCGTCTGACGCTCCTGCGTCACGGCGCGCTTATCTTCGCGCTGGCCGGCATTCCGTTTTTTGCCTTGGCATTCGCCGACCCAAAAACCGCCTTGACGCGCGAGCAGGCGTCGTATCCCGGCCGCCGGATCAGCCTGATGATCGACGCCTCCTCGAGCATGCTGTCGTCGATGCCGTCAAGCTTTCTTGCCAAGGGCGCGCCGAACGACGCGATGTTCTTTACGACGGTGGGGGCCGCGCGACGCTTCGTCGAACTGCGGATGAAGGGCAAGTATCGCGACATGCTGGCGCTCATCGAGTTCGGCGATC
Source organism: Acidobacteriota bacterium (assembly GCA_013813075.1). Classification (GTDB taxonomy): domain Bacteria; phylum Acidobacteriota; class Vicinamibacteria; order Vicinamibacterales; family UBA2999; genus JACCSI01. Next base: position 860 of record JACCSI010000058.1, read on the forward strand.
AGGCGTACGTGATTACGCCCTTCACGACCGACTACGAAAACATTCTTTTCAGCATGTCGTTGATCGGGGACTGGACCGAATTCATGACGTTCCCGGACCAGGGCACAGTTATCGCCAATGCCATCGAACAGAGCGTCGGCATGTTCCGGGCCTTCGACGTGCTCGACGCCGCGGGCAATGCCATGGTCATCTTCACCGACGGCATTGACGCCGAGGTCACCGAAGGGGGACGGACCGCGTTTGACGTTCTTCAGGACGCGCGCAACGCAAATATCCCGGTGTTTTTCATTCGCATGGGCACGCCCGGGCGTGGACCCCAGGTGACTCCCGACGACGTGTGGGCGGCGGCGGTGGCGAAAACGGGCGGGAAGTTTTTCAATGCGGCCGACGAAAGCGCGATCGTCCGCGCGGTCAACGAAATCGACAAAGCAACCGCTGGCCGGGTCGAGATGAAACGTTACAGCACCGAGCAGCCACGTTTTGCGTCGTTTGCGATGGCGGCGGCAATGTTATGGAGCATGGCGCTCCTCATGCGGCTGACGATGCCGTGGTTTCAGACATTTCCTTGACGCAGGAACAGCGGAGGGTGGGGGCGTTCTGCCCCGCCGGACATGAGGGTGGGCGGTAGCCCCCCAAAGGTAAAGGCACAGGACTATGAAATCGGTGGCATCGCTCGTGTTCGTGGTTGTGTTGTTGGTCCTCGCGGGGGCGGTGCTGTGGTACGCGGGCAAGGGCGAGGAACGTGTCGCCGCGGCGGAGTATGCGCTCGTCACGTTGCGCTATGGGCGCGCGGCGCAGGAACTCGAGACGGCCGGGGGCACGACCCTGTTGGAGCCACTGATCAGTCGAATCAGTCCGGTCGCCCTCGACAGTGCCGCCGCGCGGTATTGGGACGGGGACTACGAAGCGCTCGCCGAATCGGAAGATCCCGACTTGAAGCTGCTGGCGGCTAATGCGGAGTACCGCATGCTGCGCAGTACTGGCGGCACCTACCAGTCATTCGTCGCGCGGCTGGATTCCATTTCGAAACGCTACGCCGACATCCTGCGCACTGAACCAGGAAATCAGGATGCGGCCTACAACTACGAATTCGTGGTGCGACTGCGCGCGGCCGCCAACGCGGCGCGGCAGACTGTTCCAGGGCTCGACCCCGCAGCGGGCGGCATGAC
>JACCSI010000090.1 GCA_013813075.1 Acidobacteriota bacterium
CGTCGGCAAGCTATCGATTGCCGATGTCGCCGGCAGTCACGGCACGATTGGCGGCGCCGAGGCGATCGCGCTCGACGACGAGTCGCGAGATTATGCGCTGAACCTGGCGCGCGGCGCCTCGGACAACCAACCGGCACTAGACGGCTACATCACCGACGCGGCGCAGAATTGGCGAGTGGAGCGGCTGGCGGTCATTGATCGGCTGCTGCTGCGGCTGGCGATTCACGAACTGCTCGAGCGGCCGGGTACGCCGCCGCGGGTGGTGATCGACGAGGCCATCGAGCTGGCGCGTTCCTACAGCGGTGACGAAGCCGCGAAATTCGTCAACGGCGTCCTGGACGGCGTCTTCAGACGATTCAAGGACGAAGGAAAGGTCATCGACTAGTGTCAAGCGAAGCGGAGCAGATCCAGCAGCGGCGCGCCAATCTCGAGGCCATTACCCAGCTGGGGATCCCCCCATACCCCAATCGCTTCAAGGCGACTGATTCGGTCACGGCCCTGGTCGATGCCCACGGACCGCGCATGAAGGATGAACTGGAGGCCAACCGTGTCGAGACGATTACGGCCGGCCGCATCATCAGCATCCGCAGTTTCGGGAAAGCCAGCTTCTTCGTGTTGTCCGACGGCCGCCGCCGGATCCAGGTGTATGTGAGACAGGATGCGCTCCGCGACCGCGACTTTGCGCTGTCGAAGCTGCTCGATTACGGCGACCACATCGGGGTCGCGGGGCATCTGTTTCGCACCAAGACCAACGAGCTGTCGATTTGGGCCTCGACGATCGAGTTTCTGGCGAAATGCTTCATTCCCTTGCCGGAGAAGTGGCACGGTCTGCAGGACGTCGAGATTCGGTATCGGCAACGCTATCTCGACCTCGTCGTCAATCCCGATGTTCGACGCGTGTTCGAGATTCGCAGCCGGACCATCAGCGCCATTCGCGAGTTCCTGGTCGCTCGGGGCTTTCTGGAAGTCGAGACGCCGATGATGCAGCCAGTGGCAGGCGGCGCGCTGGCGCGGCCGTTCGTGACGCATCATAACGCGCTCGACATGAAGTTGTATCTGCGCATTGCGCCAGAGCTGTATTTGAAACGGCTGGTGGTCGGTGGCATCGAGCGGGTTTTCGAGATCAATCGAAACTTCCGCAACGAAGGGATTGGGTACCGCTGGAACCCCGAGTTCACGATGCTCGAGTTCTACTGGGCCTACGCCGACTACAACGATCTCATGGAGCTTTCCGAGCAACTGTTGTCGCACACCGTGCAAGAAGCCGTGGGCGGACTCGACGTGCCGTGGGGCGACCGGACCATTTCGTTTGCGGCTCCTTTCGCACGCCAGACATTCCGGAGCCTCGTGGTGGACACCGCCCGGGAGAAGCTGGCTGAAACCGTCGATGAGCGGTCGCTGCACGACCTGACAGCAGTCGCGGGTCTGGCGCAGCGTCTCGGTCTCGATGTCGAGAAGGGCTGGGGGCCGGGGAAGATCGTCACCGAGATCTTCGAGAAGTTCGTGGAAGACTCGTTGATTCAGCCGACGTTCGTGTACGACTATCCGACGGAGGTCTCACCGCTGTCGAAGCAGCGCGCCGACGACCCTGATACGGTGGAACGGTTCGAGCTGTATGTCGGGGGAATGGAAATTGCCAATGCGTTCAGCGAGCTGAACGATCCCGACGAACAGCGGCGGCGTTTCGACGCGCAGATCGCCGACCGCGCGCGGGGGGACCAGGAAGCGCACGAGATGGACGAGGATTACATCCGGGCGCTCGAGTACGGATTGCCCCCGACTGGTGGAGAAGGCATTGGGATCGACCGGCTCGTCATGCTGCTGACGAATTCACCGACCATTCGCGACGTCATCCTGTTCCCGCTGATGCGTTCACGAAAAGACACCGGCGATGACACGACGGAACTGCCGAATTTGGAACGGGATGAGACGCGGCGGCTGTAACTGCGTCAGAGTCGAAAAGTAGAATGCCCTTTGAACTCCAGATTGCGCTGCGCTACCTGCTGGCCAAACGGCGCCAGGTGTTCATCTCCGTCATCACGCTGGTCTCGACGATTGGCGTGACGGTGGGGGTCATGGCGCTCGTGATCGCCCTCGCCATCATGACCGGCTTGCAGCAGGAATTACAGGATCGCATTTTGGGTGCGATGGCCCATGTCAACGTGTGGAAAACCAGCGGGATCGATGACTACCGTGCTGAAGTCGAGCGGGTCCGGCAGGTCCCGGGTATCGTCGCGGCGGCGCCGGCGGTTTACGGCAAGGCGCTGATCTCCAGCGAACGTGGTGACATGTTCATCACCGTGAAGGGCGTTGATCCGGTTCTCGAGCGCGATGTCACCGAAGTTGCCGCGGCGATGACCGGAGGGTCTCTGGACGCCATTACCGCGGAAGACGCCGATGGCCTGCCGGGGATCGTCATCGGGCATGAGCTTGCGGGCGCCATCGGTGCGTTTGTCGGCGACACCGTCAACCTGGTTACCCCGCAGGGGCAGCTGTCGCCGATGGGCTATATGCCGCGGCAGCGCCGCTTCCGGATCGTCGGCACTTTTCGCCTCGGGCTGCTCGAATTCGACTCGGCCTATGGATTTGTCTCGATCGCGGTCGCCCAGCGGATGACCGCCAAGAGCCAGATCGATCACCTCGAGGCCCGGGTGACCAATATCTACGATGCGCCGCAGGTTGCCGATGTGCTGCCCGGACGACTCGGCGGCGACTACGTGGCCAGCGATTGGTCCGATCTCAATCGCACCCTGTATTCCGCGCTGTATCTGGAAAAGATCGCCATGGGGCTCGGCATCGGCCTCATCGTCGCGG
>JACCSI010000137.1 GCA_013813075.1 Acidobacteriota bacterium
CCGGCGAAGGCGCCGACATCGACGCACCGGTAATCCGAATGACCGCCGAGGAGGCGATTACGGAGCTGCGCGCCAAAATCGACAAGCTGGGTCCGGTCAACATGATGGCGATCGAGCAGTTCGCGGATCTCGACACGCGCTACACCTTCCTGACCACACAGCGGACGGATCTGGTCGATTCGATTGCCCAGACCAACGAAGCCATCAAGCGCATCGACGAAACCACCCACGCGCGGTTTCGTGAGGCATTCACGGCCATCAACGCCTACTTCCAGCAGACGTTCTCGACGTTGTTTGGCGGCGGCCGCGCCGGCATCAGCCTGCTCGACGAAACCGACCCTCTTGAAAGCGGCATCGACATCGTCGCGTCACCCCCGGGGAAGCGGCTTCAGAGCGTCATGCTGTTGTCGGGCGGCGAGAAGGCACTGACCGCCATCGCGTTGATGTTCGCCATCTTCAAGTACAAGCCAAGTCCCTTCTGCCTGCTCGACGAAATCGATGCACCGCTCGACGACGCCAATATCGGACGCTTCGTCGAAATGCTGCGCAGCATGTTGGACCACACACAGTTCATCATCATCACGCACAACCGCAAAACCATGGAAATAGCGAACCGGCTGTACGGCGTCACCATGGAGGAGCCGGGTGTGTCGAAGTTGATTTCGATTCAACTCAATTAGGGGCCTACAAACCGGGCCGGGAACCGACGCCCCCCATCGAGCCGTATATGTAGGCAAGGTGGGGGTTCCTATGTACGGGTCAGCCAGTCACGTTACGCGCTTTGCCACGGTCCTTCTGATCAGTTCCTTCCTCGCTGGCTGCGACATCGCCATCGACGGCCATGGCGGATTCGACTTGGACATTGCCGCCGGCAAGGCCGCGGACGAATGGATCCGTAGTTACAAGGTACCGGCGGGCGGTCGTCTCGAAATCATCAATGTCAACGGCCGCATCACCGCTGAAGCCAGCAACGGTGCGGAGGTTGAGGTGCGCGCCGAGCGCTCGGTCAAGGCATCGACCGACGAAGGCGCCAAGGACTTGCTGGGGAAAATCGAGATGCGCGAGGAGCTGGGCGAGAGCCGCGTCCGCGTGGAGGTGCGATCGCCGCGCCTGAGCGGCCCCTCCAAGCATGAAATCAAGTGGACGATCAAGGTGCCGCGCGGCGTTGCGGTCGACCTCCGCACGGTAAACGGCGGTGTTCACATGCTCGGGCTTGAAGGCGACCTGCGAGCGCGCAGCACCAACGGCGGGATCAGCGGGAAGATGCTGTTGGCCACCTCGATAGATGCTGCCGTCACGAATGGAGGCATCGACATCGAGCTCGCCAAGGCGGTCACTTCCGGGATGTTCGAGCTGGAGGCCGTCAACGGCGGCGTCAGCATCAGTCTTCCGACCGAGAGCAAAGCCGATATCATCGGCCGCTGTGTAAATGGCGGGATCTCGGCCAGCCTGCCGATTGAGACGGTCGGCGAGCAGAGCCGCCGTCGGCTGGAAGGCAAGTTGAACGGGGGCGGCGCGCGCATCGCTCTCGAAACGGTCAACGGTGGCGTCAAGATCAGCGGAGCGCTCGGCACCACGTAATCCGGGGAGCCGACGACCACCGGCCAGTCGGGGGGGAAAGAAGTGCTACTCTGAGCCCGACCGTCAGGCGATCTCATGGTCCCTGATCCCTGATTTGAACGAAGACAAGGCAACCCGATATCATCGCCTCAAGCGGCGGGCTGATGTCCTCAGCACCGCCGCCGCAGGCCTCTTCCTCCTCATTCTGCTTCGCTCTGGCGGCTCGCTTTACTTGCGCGAGCTGGGCTCGGTTCTCGGCATGATGATTGGCCGCGGCTTCGAAGAGCCCGGCACCGTCGTCGGCGTGGCGATCGCGTTGACGGTGCTGCTCCAGCTCATCGATCTTCCCTTTGCGTTTTACCAGGGTTACGTGCTCGAGCATCGCTACGGCCTGTCCAACGAGAGGCCGGCGGCATGGGGTCGAGACCAACTGAAGGGGGGCGCCCTGAGCGTCGTGTTCAGTGCGGCCGGCGCCTCTATCGTGTACGGGGCGGTCCGAGCGAGCGCGGAGTGGTGGTGGGTGATGTCTGCTTCCGTCTTCGCCATGGTGATGGTCGGCATCATCCAGCTCGCACCGGTGCTGCTGATGCCGCTGTTCTATACGTTCAAGCCGCTCGATCGTCCGACGCTGGTGGAGCGTCTGGTGACACTGGCCGACCGTGCTCAGACGCGCATCGGAGGCGTCTACGAGTGGGTGCTCAGCGCCCACACCAAAAAAGCCAACGCTGCCCTTGCCGGGATGGGACGGACCCGTCGCATTCTTCTCTCCGACACCCTGCTGGCGGATTACTCGGAAGATGAAATCGAGGTCGTGCTCGCACACGAGTTGTCGCACCATGTGCACCACGATCTCTGGCGGGGTGTGGCGTTTCACACGCTATTGCTGTTCGTCAGTTTCTTTGCCGCGCACCTGGCGCTGGGCGCCCTGGTCGATACCCTTCGGCTGCGCGGCATCGACGATCCGGCGGGCTTGCCGCTGCTGCTGCTGGTTGGCGGGGCGTGCTCGCTCGCGTTCATGCCACTTGCCAACGCGATGTCCCGCGCACACGAGAGGCGTGCCGATCGCTACGCACTGGAGACCACCCGGCAACCCGCCGCGTTCATTTCCGCGATGAAGCGTCTGTCGCAGCAGAACCTGGCCGAAGAGCATCCGTCACGCATCGTCCAGTGGCTGTTCTATTCGCACCCGCCCATTCGTGAACTGATCGACGCTGCCCACGCGTGGCGACCGCGCAGCCACTAACTACTTGTCCTTCACCACCAGTGTGCCCTTCATCTCGCGACAAAGCGCATCGCTGGTGAGGTTGCAGTAGAACGAGAAGGTACCCGCCTGATCGGCGCGAAATTCGAAGACGATGGTCCTGTCCGCACCGGCGCGCTTGATGATGCGATAGGCATCGACCGCGAAGCTGGTCGGTCGATCCTCGCT
>JACCSI010000140.1 GCA_013813075.1 Acidobacteriota bacterium
CGACAGTGGTGTCGCCGATACCCTGCTGTACTACGCGATGCCGCTCGTGACCGGCGAGACGTTGCGCGCGCGGCTCGAGCGGGAGCGGCAGCTGTCTGTGGAGGCTGCGGTGCGCATCGCGCGCGAAGTCGCGAGCGCGCTTGAGCACGCGCACAAGCAGGGCGTTATCCATCGCGACATCAAGCCCGAGAACATCCTGCTTCAGGACGGCAGCGCGCTCGTCGCCGATTTCGGAATCGCGCTTGCCGTGCAACACGCGGGCGGTGCGCGCATGACACAAACGGGCCTCTCGCTCGGCACGCCGCAGTACATGAGTCCCGAGCAGGCAACGGGTGAACGAGTGATCGATGCCCGCAGCGATGTGTACGCGCTGGCGGCGGTGACGTACGAGATGCTCATCGGCGGGCCGCCTTTCACGGGGCCGAGTCTGCAGGCGATCGTAGCGCGGCTTATGACGGAGGACCCGCGCGCGCTCACGGTGCAGCGCAAGGCGGTGCCGCCGGGCGTGGAAGCGGCGGTGCTCAAGGGACTCGAAAAGCTGCCGGCGGATCGGTATGCGACGGCGGGGGAGTTTGCGGCCGCGCTCGATGGGCGCACGGTGCATACCACGACGGTGCGCATGACGAGCCGCCCAGCGTCGCGGTGGCTCACCATCGCGTTGAGCGGCGTTGCGCTCGCGAGTCTCGGCCTGGCCGCTTGGACCCTCACGCGCGCGCGCTCGGAATCGGCCGAGGTCGTGCGCTATCGACTCACGGCCGACTCCGTCGCGGCCGAGCGCACGTGGACGGGTGACGTGAGTATTTCACCGGATGGATCGCTGATCGCGCGACGCGGCGGCCCGGGTGAGCGCATTTTGATGCGACGCCGCGATGCGCTCGGGTTCACGGTGTTACCCGGGACGGAAGGCGCAATCGGCATTGTCTTCTCGCCTGATGGCACGCGCATCGCCTTCTATCAGGATGGGCGACTCGTGGTAATGCCCGTAGCCGGCGGGCCGCCGACAGTGATCGTCGACTCGCTTTTTGCACCAGAAACGGTGGCGTGGGGTGCGGACGACGCGATCTACCGGGGCGTAAACAACGGCCCGCTAATCGTGACGCGATGCTCGATTCGTGATTGTCGAAATCCGGAGCCATTCACGTCGCTCGACAGCGCCCGCGGTGAGACGTCGCACTTTCATCCGCAGCTGCTCCCCGACGGTAGTGCGCTGCTCTTTCAGGCGGAGCTCGCCGACGGCTCGCGCAAGATTGCCATTCAGGCCACAAATGCCCGCACGCATACGCTGCTCATGGACGGCGTACGGGCAATCGGGATTTCCACGGGACAACTGCTGTATTCCACCATGGACGGCAAGCTGTGGATCGTGCCGTTCGACGCGGGCACTCGCACGCTGGCTGGCGAACCCGTGCTGGTCGCCGAAAACCTGCCGCAGAGTATCGTCGGCCCGGTGGACTTTGCTGTTTCCCGGAGCGGCACACTGGTGTACTCCGAGGAGCGGGGCACGAGCGCCCGGGAGCTCGTCTGGGTGACGCGCGATGGGAATCAGACGCTGGTGGATTCCACATGGCGCGCGTCGTTCAGCACACCGGTACTCTCACGCGATGGCCGCCAAATAGCTGTGGCGATTCGCGAGGGCAATCGCTCCAGTATCTGGATCCGAACGGCGGGGGGCGAGCCTGTGCGATTGACGAGCGAACGGAGCTCCTTCGAGCCCGCTTGGAGTCCCGACGGACGCAGCGTGACCTTTCTCGCTGGTGCACGGACGAACACCGGCAACGTGTGGCGACAGCCCCTCGATGGCAGTGATATGGCTCGGCTCATGATCCGGAGCGACCGCGCGCTGTCGGAACAGGTGTGGATGCCCGATGGTTCGGGGCTCATCGTGCGCACCACGACACCAACTGCGGGTAACGGCGACCTGTTGGCGACGTCGAGTCTCTCCGATACGGTCGCATCGCCAATCCTGGCGACGAATCGCGCCGAGTATTCTCCGGCCGTTTCGCCAGACGGCCGTTGGGTGGCCTATGCCTCCGATCTCACCGGACGGTTCGAGGTGTACGTGGCGCCGCGCGCCGCGCCACAATCGACCCGCATTCTAGTCTCGTCGGGAGGAGGCAGCTCGCCGCGTTGGTCGGCGGACGGCCGCTCGCTGTACTACCTCAACCTCGAAACGCGACTGTTTGAAGCGAGGATGCAGTCGAGCCCCACATTGCGAGTCGATGGCCTGCGGGCGTTGTTCGACGCGAAGCCGTTCATTCAGACGTCGCTCTCGCGACGGAACTACGACGTTGCGCCCGACGGGCGCTTTCTGTTCGTGCGGCGCGCCGGCAATTCACAGGCTGGCGCAATGGTGGTGGTGGAGCATTTCGTGGACGAAGTGAGGCGCGCGGCGAAGCGATAGACGCTTCACCGCCGGCGCATAGACTTCGCCCGGGCAATGCTATAGGGTTTGCGCGAACCTTTGCTCCCTAACACCATCGCCCCATGCGACCAAATCTCCGTTTAATCCTCTCCGCTTTCCTGATTGTGGCGCCGGCCGCTGCCTCGTGTCCGAAACACTGTCGTGGCTGGACCACTACCTGGGACGGGTGGCAGCGTAATGAGCGCGGTCC
>JACCSI010000158.1 GCA_013813075.1 Acidobacteriota bacterium
GTCAGCACCCGCGTCACGTCGGCGCCAAGCATTATCGACAGCGTCAGCACACCGTAGTCGCCCGTGCTGGGTTTGGCAACGAGACGGTCCGCGACCTCGCGCTGCAGCATCAGCGTCGCGTCCTTGAACAGCCCGGATTCGGCGGCGGCAAGCAGCCGAAACAGGATAGGCGACGAGATGTTGTAGGGCAGGTTGCCCGCCACCCGAACGTCGCCACCGAGTTGCCGGGCAATCTCGACGAGATCGACGGCGAGCACATCACCCGCGACCACGGTGACATTCGGCAGCGCGCGCGCCTCGAGCACTGCGGCAAGATCGCGATCGACCTCGACCGCGACCACTTTCCCGACGCGCGACGCGAGCGGCTCGGTGATTGCGCCCCGACCTGGACCGATCTCAATAAAACGATCCGCGGGCCCCGGCTCGATTGCCGTCACCAGCTTGATGACCCAGGCCGGCTCGAGAAAATGCTGGCCGAATCGTTTACGCGCTTTCCCCACGCCAGTAGCGCTCCTCGATTTCCATGATCTCTTCTTCGCTCAAGCCGAAATAATGACCCAACTCATGAATCAGGGTTTCGCCGATTGCCACGACGATGTCGTCGTCGTCGTCGCACTCTTCCTCAATGGTTGTCTGGTACAACGTGATCAGGTCGGGCAGGGTGTTGCCGTGCGCTGCCTCGCGTTCCGGTAGGGGAATGCCTTGGTAGAGCCCCAGAATCGTGTCGTCAGGCTCCATCTCCATCTCGTCCAGCAGCGCCTGCGAGGGCCTGTCCTCGACCACAATCGCCACGTTGCGTATCTCGCGGGCGAACTTCGGCGGAATAGTGTCTATCGCCTCCTCGACCAGGCGCCTGAATTGCTCGCGAGTCATCGGCGTTTTCGAGGCTTCGCCGCCACGCCTGCGGCCTTGGCCGTGCGCGAGGCGAAACCGGCGCGAACCGCGACGCCTCCGGACCGATAGAAGTCGCAGTCTTTTCGGGCATTGCAACGCTCGCAGAGTGGCTTCGGCCTGCAAAGTCGGCGGCCATGCAGGATGAGCGTATCGGAGCCTCTGGTCCAGCGCGGCGGCGGCAGGTAGGCGCAGAGCCTTTCTTCGACCGTTTCGGGTTCCTCGCTATGCACCAGGCCCAGCCGGTTCGACACGCGCAGAACATGACGGTCAACCGGAAACCCGGGAACACCGAGCGCGTGTCCGAGTACCACGTTGGCGGTTTTTCGCCCGACCCCGGGCAGTTTGACGAGCGCGTCCATGTCGGCGGGGACGTCGCCACCATGATGGTCAACAAGAGCCTGGGCCATGCCGACGATCGATTTGGCTTTTTGCCGGAAGAACCCCGTCGACAGAATGATCGGCTCGACGTCGTCCGTGCCGGCCCTGGCCAACGCCCGCGCGTCCGGGTACTTTTTAAACAACGCGGGGGTGACGATGTTGACGCGCGCATCCGTTGACTGCGCCGACAGGATGGTTGCCACCAGTAACTCGAACGGCGTGCGGTAAATCAACTCGGTATCGGCGCCCGGATAGTGCCGTTCGAGGGCGTCGAAGATCCGCCGCGCGACCTCGCGAGTTTTCACAGACCGCCGGTCTAGTGGACCGGCCCCTTGTCGGGCGCCGGCTGCGGCTGTGGGGCATGCGCATCGGAGAAGATGCGCAGGTTTTCCTGCAGCGCGGCGATGAGGGTAGGCACGAACTGCACCGGCATGACCACGCGCGCCTTTACGGGAGCGCGCACGATGTGCTCGGCCTCAGCGTCGCGAATCTCTTTTTCGGACAGCGGCATGACCTCGCAGAAGGTGAGCGTAAAGTCGAACGGGGTATGCGCGACCCCGCAAAAATTGGCGTAGGTTCGTGCCGACCCACTGGGATCGTCATCGGGCACGATAGTAAAATTGATCTGCTTCCGCTCGGACATGCGGCAAGTGTACCCCTCCTTCGCCCCGCGAGCCCGTTCACGGGCGTGGAAAAGCGCGCCATCAGAGCTTGCCGGCCATGCGTGCCCGCGTCGGAGCGAAACCCTCGCTCGCTTGCTGTCCGGCTCACCAACTTCGGCGAGGAGGTGTCAGTACTTGCGCATCACACCGACAACCACACCTTGAATTTGCACGTTGTCTGCGTCGGCGAAGATCGGCTGCATCGTTGGGTTGGCCGGCTGCAGCCGGATGCGGCCGTTTTCTTTGTAAAACTTCTTCAGGGTGGCGTCCTGGCCACCGACCAGGGCAATGACCATCTCGCCATTGTCGGCGGACTTGCGGTCTTCGATAACCACCCAGTCACCGTCGCGAATCTGCTCGTCGATCATCGAGTCGCCGCGCACCCGCAACACGTAGGTGTCGCGCTTACCGCTAATCAGCGACTCGGGGATCGCAATCGTCTCGGTGCCCGCCACCGCTTCGATCGGCATCCCCGCGGCGACAAACCCGAGCATCGGCACCTCGACGGCCCGACCCCCGCCCCGGCTGGGGAGCAGTTCGACGGAACGGCTCCGGTTCCACGCACGGCGAATGAAACCTTTTTCTTGGAGATTGGTAAGGTGCTTGTGCACCGTCGCCAGGGACGAGAGCGTGAAGCGCTTGCCGATTTCTTCGAGGCTGGGCGCGTACCCATGCTGCGCGATGAATTCGTTCAGATAATCGAGTATCTCGCGCTGGCGTTTTGTGAGCGGCTGCATGGCACCTCCTGAGGGGGCGAAGAAACCCCAAAGCCTGATCTTTGCGGCAGAGTAACCAAACAAAAGGCGAAAGTCAATGTCCACCGTAGCTGATTGCCCGCCAGCGCTCGTGAAGCTTCCGCTGAACTTCTGACCGCCGATCGGTCCGTGGACGTCGTCGCGTTTGGCGAAAATAGCCTGGACTTGACCAGCGCGGCAGTCGGACTCGCCCGCCTCGGCTGGCGGGCAAAATACGTCGGCCGGTTTGGCGACGACGGCTTCGGGCTTATCGGGCGGCAAAGCCTGAGTGATGAAGGCGTCGACATCCGAGACATCATCGTGGTGCCCGGCGTGACCAGCCGCGTAGCGGTTGTCTTTCTCGAGCGTGCGTCGGGCAACCGCACGGTGCTGTGGAATCGTGATGTGGCGTTCGCGCTGCAACCCCAGGACATTAGCGTTCAGGTCATCGCCAACGCCCGTTGGCTCCTGGAACCGGCCGGCCCCGACCTCGCCCAGCTGTTGCGCTACGCCAATGCCGTCGCCGCGCTCAATTGCGGGGGCCATGGCGCCCGAAGCGCCGCGCCAAGGCGAAGCGATGTCGAACCGTTCAACTTTTAGCGGCCCGGCCGGTCTAACCTGGCAAGAGCGACGTGGCGATAGCACATGGATCCGCAACGCGTATATGGTCCGCGGCCGTCGCCGGGACCGCAAAATGGACGGTCAGAGTGGTTGCGCCTGAGCGCGACGACGCGGCCCTCGTAGCGGCGTGTCGCGCAGGCGACAACGGGGCGTTCGACGAAATCGTCGAACGACACCGACGCGCGGTTTATCAAGTCTGTTTCCGCTTCGTCAACAGTCACGAAGACGCCAGCGACCTCTCGCAGGAGACCTTCGTCCGCGCCTGGAAAGGTCTCCAGAACTTCAAGAGCGAGGCGGCATTGTCAACGTGGTTGTACCGGATCGCGGTGAACGTCTGTCTGAACCGCGTCAGTTTGAAGAAGCTCTACACCGAACCGCTCGAAGCGGATAAATTTATCGATCCGCGCGCCGAAGAACCAGGGGCCGCCCTGATTCGCGGTGAGCGAGCTGCAGCGGTCCGTCGGGCGATTGCGGGGTTGCCTGAGAAACAGCGCGCGACACTCATCCTCCGGACCTACCACGAGTTGCCGCACCAGGAGATCGCCGCGATTCTCGGCAGCTCCGTTGGCGCGGTAAAGGCCAACTTCTTTCACGCGCTGGCGAACCTGAAAAAACTGTTGGGACGTGAGCCATGAACCATCTGACACCCGACGAGCTCGTCGATGCCGTCGAGGCAACGCTTGCGGCGGCACGCCACACTCACCTCCAGCAGTGTCCGCATTGCAGCCGCGAAGTCGTGCAGCTGGCCGCCATCCTGCGCGAGTCGCGACACGTTGATGTACCCGAGCCCTCGCCGTTGTTCTGGGATCACTTTTCGGATCGCGTACGCCAGGCGATTGCCGCCGAACCGGCGCCGCGATTTGCCCATTGGTTTGAGTGGCCGGTGCTGGCGCCGATGGCGGGTCTGGCGCTCTTGATCTTCGCGCTGGTGTCCGCCGTGCCTCAAGGTGGTGCAGGCCTCGAGCGCTTGCAGATGGCGGTAAACGGGCCCGGCAGGTCGGACACTGACACGTCGGCTGCCGGCACGTCGGACAAGATGGCCGCCTCCGAATTTGCCGACGCCACGTGGGACGTAGTGTCGGAACTAGTGGGCGACCTCGATGTCGAGACGGCGGAGCGAGCCGGCATTGCCATTGGCCCCGGCAGCGCGGAGAGCGTCATGCTGCAACTCACTTCTTCGGAACAACAGGAGCTGGTGCGATTGCTGCGCGCTGAGTTCCAGCGAGCGGGCGGGTAGAGGCGTGCCGTCGATGTGGGGATCTGTCTCAGCGCTCGCCGTCAGCTTCGTAATGCTCGCCGCCTCGGCCTCCTCCGCGCAACAGCCGGGCGCCCCAGGGCCGGCCGTCGCGGCGACTGACGCAATGTCGCCGTCGCAGGTCAACCAGCTCTTTGACGCCATGCTTGTGATGCAGGCGCAGGAAGCGCTCTCGCTCGGCGAGCAGCAGTATGGTCAGTTCCTGACTCGCCTCAAGGTGTTGCAGGACACCCGACGGCGCAACCAGCAGGAACGCCTGCGTCTCATCGTCGAATTGCAGCGGATGACCAATCCGCGTAGCCCGCGCGCCAACGTGCCCGAATCGGAAATCAAGTTGCGTTTGAGCGCGCTGCAGGAGCTGGAGGGCCGCACAGCCGCCGAATTGCGAAAAGCGTACAACGGCATCGACGAAGTGCTCGACTCGCTGCAACAGGCGCGGTTCCGTGTTCTCGAAGACGACATCGAGCGACGCAAGCTCCAGCTCGTGGGTCGGGCCCGGCAAAACAGCCCCAAACAGCCGCAGCGCCGCCCGCCCGGGCGATAGATACAATAGGGACATGAAGTCTGTCGCCGTCGTGCTGGCCGCCGTGCTGCTGATGGGCGCTTCCGTCAACCCGACGCGCGCGCAGGCCGACGCGTTCCAGAAGAAGCTCGCCCGCATCGTCCAGTTGGGTGAAGTAAAGCGCGACCGCGCAGAGCAGACCCCCATTTCGGAACTCGAGCTCAACTCGTATCTGCGTTTCAGCGCCGGCGACCGTTTGCCGATCGGCGTCACCGAACCGAGCATCGGCATCCAGAATCAGGGTCGGCTGAGCGGCCGTGCCGTCGTCGATCTCGATGTCATTCGCAAGAAGCGGAGCAGCGGTGGCTGGTTCGACCCCCTGAGCTATCTGACCGGCCAGTTGCCCCTCACCGCCGTCGGCGTGCTCACCACTGATGCCGGCCGAGGCAAATTCGCCCTCGAGACCGCGGCCGTCAGCGGCATCCCGATCCCCAAGTCTTTCCTGCAGGAAATCGTCTCGTACTACACCCGCACGCCGGATTTTCCGCAGGGCATCAACATCGACGACCCGTTCGACCTGCCCGCCGAGATTCAAAGGATCGACGTCACTCAAGGCCGCGCCGTCATCCATCAGTAATTCTGGTCGGGTGCTACCATGCGGGACGTGCCCGACGACGTCCTTCAACTGCCGCTGCAGTATCTGAAGGGCGTGGGCCCACGTAAGGCGGCCGACCTGAAGAAGGCGGGGCTGCTGACCGTTGAGGATCTCCTCTTTCGCTTCCCGCTTCGTTACGAAGACCGCAGCCAACTCCAGCCAATCGCTTCCGTCAAACCCGGTCAAACGGTCGCCATCAGCGGCGAAGTGCTCTCAGCCAGTCTGCAAACAACCCGGCGCACCGGGTTCCGATTGTTTACTGCGCTCGTGCAGGACGCCACCGGCCAGATTCAAGCGGTGTGGCCCAATCAGGCGTTTCTCAAGGACGTCATCCGACCGCACACGCAGATCGTGTTGTACGGGAAGGCGGAGTATTGGGGCTCGCGCGGGATGCAGATCACCGATCCCGAGTTCGAGATTCTCCGCGACACGGATGGTGAGGAGCCGGCGGGGATTCATACCGGCAGAATCGTCCCTGTCTACGAGCGCACGGGCAGCGTCACCACCAACATGCAGCGCAAGCTGGTGTGGGAAGCGATCGAGCAGTTGCCAGGCGAGATGTTCGACCCGGTGCCATCCGAGATCCGCACGCGCGAAGGCTGGCCCGGCCGGGCGGTCGCCCTGCGACGTGCGCACTTTCCCGATGCCGGCACCCCAGCCGACGCGCTCAATTCCTTCCAGACGCCGTCGCAGCGGCGGATGATCTTCGAGGATTTCTTCGTCTTTCAGACCGGGCTGGCACTGCGGCGCCAGCAGAACGCGGAAGTGCGCAAGGCCCTCGTCTGCACGGTTGACGATCGCGTGCGACAAGCCGCGCGGGCGGTGCTCCCGTTCAAGCTCACGGACGGACAGCGGCAGGCGCTCGCCGAGATCGTCGCGGACCTGCAGAAACCGTGGCCGATGCAGCGCCTGCTCCAGGGCGATGTCGGCGCCGGCAAGACGATTGTCGCGGTGCTGGCGGCGCTAGTCGCCATGGAAAACCGCTACCAGGTCGCGTTCATGGCCCCGACCGAGATCCTTGCCGAGCAGCACTTCCGGACGCTGCACAAGTGGCTTGGCGCGACGAAGCATCGCGTTGCGCTGTTGAGCGGCAAGGTCACGGCGGCCGAGCGCCGCACGCTGCTGCCGTCGCTCGAGCGTGGCGACATCAGCCTCGTGGTCGGCACTCATGCGCTGGTACAGCAACAGGTCAAGTTCAAGGCGCTCGCCCTGGCGGTCGTCGACGAGCAGCACCGGTTTGGCGTCCTGCAGCGCGCGACGCTGGCGGCCAAGGGGCTTCATCCCGACGTGCTGGTGATGACCGCGACGCCGATCCCACGGACGCTGGCGCTGACTGAATGCGGCGACATGGAAGTGTCCGTTATTCGCGGGCTGCCGCCGGGGCGCAAACCGGTGCGTACGCTGGTCAAGCCCGACTCGCGGCGCCAGGACATCTACGACCTCGTTCGCCAGGAGATTCTGGCGGGCCGTCAGGCGTACGTGATCTACCCGCTCGTCGAGGAATCAGAAAAGGTGGACCTCAAGGCCGCGACGGCGATGGCGGAGCATCTGGCCCGCGATGTTTTTCCGGACCTCACGGTGGCCTTGCTGCACGGGCGCATGAAAAGCGACGAGAAGGAGCGCGCGATGCGCGAGTTCGTCTCGGGCGCTTTAAACATCCTGGTCGCGACCACCGTCGTTGAAGTGGGCGTTGACGTACCCAATGCTACGGTGATGGTCATCGAGCACGCCGAGCGCTTCGGGTTATCGCAGTTGCATCAGCTCCGCGGCCGGGTCGGGCGCGGCACTCACGAATCGGTCTGCGTGTTGCTATACCAATCGCCGTGGTCTGAAGAAGCCCGCGAGCGGCTCCAGGCGATGTCGGACACCAACGACGGCTTCGTGATCGCGGAGAAGGAC
>JACCSI010000229.1 GCA_013813075.1 Acidobacteriota bacterium
TCAAGGACATCGGCCGTGTCGAGCTGGGCGCGGAAACCTATTCGTCCAACCTGCGATTCGGCGGTCTCGACGCCGCCGGCATCGGCATTCAGCTCCTGCCGAGCGCCAACGCGATCGCAGCGTTCGAAGGCGTGCAGGTCGAGATGGCGCGACTCGAGCGCAATTTTCCGCCCGGCCTGGAGTGGCGCGTCGCGTTCGACAACGTGGTCGTCGTCCGCGAATCGATTGTCGAGGTCTTGAAAACGCTGGCGGAGGCCATCGGTCTCGTCGTGCTGGTGATGTTCCTGTTGCTGCAGAACTGGCGCAGCACGATCATTCCGGCCATTACCATTCCGGTGTCGCTCATCGGCACGTTCGCCTTCCTCTATCTCTTCGGCTTTTCCATCAATACGCTCACCCTCTTCGGCATCGTGCTCGCCACCGGCATCGTTGTGGACGATGCCATCGTCGTCATCGAGAACATCGAGCGGCACATGCGTGAAGAAGGCAAGCCGGCGCTGCAGGCCGCCGTCGATGCGATGCGCGAAGTGTTTGGGGCGGTGGTGGTGATCGGCATCGTGCTCGTCGCGGTCTTCGTGCCCGTCGCCTTCTTTCCGGGAACGACCGGGCGGCTCTATCAGCAGTTCTCTCTGACAATTGCGTTCGCGACGATTCTCTCGGTCTTCAACGCCGTGACGCTGACTCCGGCGCTGTCGGCGTTGCTGCTCGACACGCATAGCCACAATCGGGGTCGATTTTTCAGTGCCGTCAACCGGACGATCGAGGCGGGCACGAACTTTTATGTGGGCGTGGTGGGGAAGGCGCTGCAGTGGAAGATGGTCATGCTGGCGCTGTTCGTCGCCGGCCTCTGGGGCACCTGGGCGATGTTCCAAGCCGTACCCTCGGCGTTTGTGCCGCAGGAAGACGAGGGCTACTTCATGACCATCGTCCAGGCGCCGCCAGGGGCATCGCTGGAATACACGACGACCGTTGCCCAGCAGGCGGAGAAGATTCTCTTTGCTGATGCGGAAATCGAAGGCGTGTTTTCCGTGCTCGGCTTCAGTTTCGCAGGCGCGGCGCCCAACAACGGCATGATGTTCGCGCGACTGCGGGACTGGGAACATCGGCCCGATCGCGAGCAGTCGCTGGATGCCGTACTGAATCGCTTGCGCGGCCAGTTGTTTGGCATCCCAGGCGGCATTGTGGTGGCGTTCGCCCCCCCGGCGATCCAGGGCTTGTCGGTGTTTGGCGGGTTCCAGTTCGAAGTGCTGGACCAGAGCGGCGGGGATATCTCGGGATTGGCGAATGCGACGCAGGCGCTCATTGCCCAGGGCAACCAGGGTGGGCGCGTCGCTGGACTGTTCACCTCGTTCCGGGCCAACGACCCGCAGTTGGTGGTCGACATCGACCGCGACCGTGCGCGCAGCTTGGGGCTGCCACTGCGCGAGGTGACCGATGCGTTGCAGGTGTTTTTAGGGTCGCAGTACGTCAACGATTTCGACTTCAACAATCGCGCCTATCGCGTGTATGCGCAGGCGGATCAAAGGTACCGCGCCGACGCGAGCGATCTGCGGCAGTTGTATGCGCGATCGCAAACCGGGCAGATGATTCCGCTCGACACGGTCGTGCGTTTAAGTGAAACGACGGCGCCACAGGTCATCAGTCATTTCAACATGTTGCGTTCCGCGGAAATTACCGGCGCCGGCGCGCCCGGCGTCAGCTCTGGGGAGGCGCTCGCCGCCATGGAGCAGGTCGCAAGAGAAACGCTCCCGGCCGGCTTTGACTTCGCCTGGGCCGGGCAATCGCTGGAGGAAATCAAGGCCGGATCTCAGGCCGGATACATTTTCGCGCTGAGTATCCTGATCGTCTACCTCGTCCTGGCGGCGCAATACGAAAGCTGGGTGCTGCCCTTCATCATCCTGCTCGGCGTGCCGCTGGCGGTGTTTGGGGCGCTGAGTGCGCAGTTGATTCGCGGCTTCTCCAACGACGTGTTCTGCCAGGTGGGATTGGTGATGCTGGTCGGGCTTGCCGCCAAGAATTCGATCTTGATCGTCGAGTTTGCCGAGCAGCTGCGTCAGCGCGGACACTCGATCGTGGACGCGGCGCTTGGTGCGGCCCGGATTCGGCTGCGCCCGATCCTGATGACGTCGCTGGCGTTCATTCTCGGCGTGTTGCCCCTCGCCTTTGCCACTGGTGCCGGCGCCGCGGCTCGCAACTCGGTCGGCACGGCGGTTGCCGGAGGGATGCTGGCGTCAACGTTTCTTTCGGTGGTCTTCATTCCTGTGCTCTACGTCATCATTCGCACGCTCGTGCCCGGCCGCTCTGCAAAAATGGCCGTTGCCGGGGAGGCCGGGGCGCATGCCTAGAGGCCTCTGGCCCAAGGCGCAGGTCAGCACCTGGCTGGCGGTCGCCGCAATACTCATTGGCCCGGCGGCCGCCGCTGCTCAGCCCGCGCCCGACCGCGTGACGTTCGACGACGCCGTTCGCCGCGCGCTCGGAAACAATCCGGACATTGCCGAGGCGGCACAGGCCATTTTGCGGGCGGAGACACTGCTGCAACAGGCGCGGTCGGTCTACCGGCCCACCGTCAACGGCAACGTGACCACGACGATGCTGGACTCGGAACGCGGGTTCAGCGAGTTCGTTACGCAGCCGCAGACGCAAACGCTGCTCGGGGGCTCGGTATCGTACCCGGTGTTGGCCGCAACGCGGTGGGCGCAGCGCGCGCAGGCCGAAGATCAGATCCGAGTCGCGCGTCTGAGCGTGGGGGAGACACGCCGTCAGATCGCGCTCGCCACAGGTCAGGCGTACCTTGCGGTCATCGCGCAGCAGCGGCAAGTTGATGTCAATACGCGGGCACGAGAAAACGCGCTTGCTCACGTGGAATACGCGCGGGCGCGATTGCAGGGCGGCGCCGGCAGCCGCTTGAACGAGCTGCGCGCCTCGCAGGAGTTGGAAACCGACGAGGTCTTCCTCGAAAATGCCCGGCTGGCACTGCATCGGGCACAAGAAGCGCTGGGCGTCCTGGTCGCGGCCGACGCGCCGGTTGACGCGGCCGGCGAGCCTGCCTTCGAAGTGGTGGCAGCGCCGGAGGACGCGTCATGGCTGGCCGGCCGCGCCGACGTGCAGCTCTTCACCGCGCAAATCGCCGCCGCGGATCGGATCGTGCGCGACAGCTGGCGAGATTGGGTGCCGACAGCGACCGCGTCGTTCGAGCCACAGTTGCTGGCGCCATCAGGGTTGTTCTCGCCCTCAAGGACCTGGCGCGGCTTTGTCGCGTTGTCCGTGCCGATTTTCGATGCGGGCTCGCGGCGAATCGCCCGGCGTCAACGCGAAGTCGCGGCGCAAACCGCGCGCATCCAACTCACCGATGTCGAGCTGCGTGCGCGCGCGGATTTGCGCACGGCGCAGGCGTCGCTGCAGAGTACCGAACGCGGGGTCTCGCACGCGCGCCTCGCCGCGCAGCACGCCGCCGATGTCTTGAGGATCTCGGACGTGGCATTTCGCGCCGGCGCGACGACCAACATCGAGCTCATCGACGCGCAACGCCGCGCGCGTGATGCCGACACGGCCGCAGTTCAGGCGGAAGACCGGGTCCGCCAGGCACGGCTCGACCTGCTGGTCGCACTCGGTCGCTTTCCGCAGTAGTACACTTTCCTCATGAGGCTTCGACGCGCGGCCGTCGCGGGTACGTGGTACCCGGCCACTGCCGAGCGATTGAATGGCGCGCTTGCAACCCATCTGCACAACGCCGGTGCGCAGGGCGCGGCTGCTCCATGCGCCAACTCCGAACTCATTGCGCTTGTCGCACCGCACGCCGGCCTCATGTACTCGGGACCGGTTGCCGCGCACGCGTATCGCCTGCTGGAAGGCCGCACCTTCGACACCATCATCGTGGTCGGCCCGTCGCATTACGTGAC
Source organism: Acidobacteriota bacterium (assembly GCA_013813075.1). Classification (GTDB taxonomy): domain Bacteria; phylum Acidobacteriota; class Vicinamibacteria; order Vicinamibacterales; family UBA2999; genus JACCSI01. The sequence continues at coordinate 3,900 of JACCSI010000229.1, forward strand.
CTTTGAAGGCGCGTCGATCTGGCGCGCGGGCGCGTTCGAAACGCCGCTCGGGAATCTCCGCATCGACGAGGACATGGCGTCGGCAATTATCGACGGCTGTCCGATCGTCAGCGATCTGCCGGCGGCGCATGCGCGCGAGCACTCAATCGAGATGCAGTTGCCTTTTCTTGCGTCGTTGGCGCCCACCGCGCGTATTGTCCCACTCGTCATGGGACACCAGACCCGCGATACCGCCTTCGCGCTGGCCGATTGCCTCGCCGCGGTGGCGAGCCAGAAAAACGCGCTGCTGATCGCGAGCTCCGACTTGTCGCACTTCTTCGAAGCCGCCATCGCCGCCAGCCTCGATCACCAAGTCGCAGAACACGTCGAGACGCTGGATGCCGATGGCCTCATGGCGCGGTTGGAGCGGCGTCCTGAACACGCCTGTGGCGGTGGACCGATGGTGTCCGTGCTGCGCGCGGCCACGGCGTTAGGCGGCGCCACGAGCCGTGTGCTGCAGTACGCCGATTCGGGGGACGTCTCTGGCGACAAGTCGTCCGTGGTGGGATATCTTGCCGCGGCGATTTGGCGGTGAGAGTGCGGGCGACAACTTCAGTCCTGCGACTGGCTCGAGGTGATGCGAGGGTGATTTCTACGGCTCATCGTCAACGATTGTTGCACCTGGCGCGCGAGGCCCTGGTGGCGCGGGTGCGTCGCGGGGACGCGCCCGCCCCCCCGGGCGATCTCGAGGTGCCGTCCTCTGGCGTGTTCGTCACGATTCACTGCCGCGGTGAACTGCGCGGGTGTCTGGGAACGCTGGACGGACGCGAGCCGCTCGCCGAGTCGATTGTGCGGCTGGCAGGGGACGTCAGCCACCAGGACTACCGGTTCAACCCGGTCGCAACCCACGAGCTCGACCACCTGTCGATTGATGTGTCGGTCTTGTCGCCGACCGAGGTGGTGACGGATCCGACGGCGATTGAAGTCGGCCGCGATGGATTGATCATCGAGCAGGGGAGTTATCGGGGGTTACTCCTGCCGCAAGTGGCCACCGAACACGGCTGGGATCGCGAGAAGTTTCTCGCACAGGCCTGTGTCAAGGCGGGGCTGCCACCCGATGCCTGGCGGCACGGCGCGACGATTCTCCGGTTCCAGGCAGAGGTCTTTCGCGAGGAGGACGACCTCACGTCATAGGACGCGCGCGTCAGCTTCACCGCCGCCCCAGGATGGGTGAGGATGTGCGCCACGCAGATACAATACGGGCGGCATGCGCCGGCGGTTGAGCCCGCGAGCGGCGGTGACGATTGGTCTGCTTTGCGCGAGCACGCTCATTGCGGCCGCCGGACTTGTGCGTGCCGTGCGGGCGCCGTCTGCGGGTCCTCCCGCACCCGAAGTGCTTCCCGCACCGGCCCCCACCTCGGCAGGCTCCATCGACGCCACCTTGAGCCGCGACATGTCGGGCTGCGGAGGCGCCCGCAGCACCGTATGGAATCCGCTGTCCGGCGTCGAATACACCGGCCGCATCCGTCTCGACCTGCCCGCCCGCTCTGGGGGTGCGGTCGTTCTGTTCATCGGTGACGCCATGCCCCTCGAGCTCGATGCGGAAACCACAACCGGCGATCCGGTGCTGATGCACCGCGAGCGCTTGCGCCGAGGGCCGGGTGTGCACGTCCCGCCGGACTTCTGGCTGGACGACGAGAATCCCTGGAGCGCACCCGGCCACATCGTCCGGGCCACGATTGATGCGTTCCCCGAGCGTGCGCTGTCGATTGTTGTCTCGCTGGGACGGCGCGCCCCGCGAGTGCTGGTGCGACTGATTGGGTACCCGCCCGATGTGCGGGTGCCGGTGTGTGCCGTGCCGGTCCGAGAGGACGAAACATATTTCGCGTCGGGTTGGTATGGCGAGCAGGCAGGTGGCACAACGAAAGAGCGCTGGATGCGCGACATCGGCGCAGTAATGGTCTCGTCGGCACGTGATGGCGCCGTCACCATCCGCGCGCGTGCCCGGCCCGCGACGACCACGGCGGACGACCCGACGCGATTGACACTCCGAGTCAACGATGTGCTGGAGTTGCCGGCCGTCTCGATGACGCACGGCCCTGCCGACTATGAGTGGCACGTGCCCGACGTGGCGTGGGTGCCGGGCACGAACGAGTTGTTGTTCAGCGTGTCGCGGACCACGACCAGTGGCACGCACACAATCGGAATGTCGCTGCAGGAACTGCGGTTATTGCACCGCGAGTAGTGCGACTTCGAACAGCAACGTTGCATTCCCAGGGATTCGCGGCGGGCTCCCGTTTGGGCCGTAGCCGAGCGAGGGCGGAATAACCAGCCGCCGCGTGCCGCCTACCCGCATACCCGGGATGCCCTGGTTCCAGCCGGCAATCACGGTCGTTCCGAGGACGAAGTTGAAGACGCCGCTATCGAACGACGGCCCCTTGTTCTCGGGCGCGCTCGGGTGGTACAGCCAGCCGCTGTATTGCATCGAGACGGTCCTCCCGTTGGTGGCTTCGGCGCCGGTGCCAACAGTGACGTCGGTCGCACTGAAGGGGAGGCTGAGGCCGACCGAAGGGTCGGTGGGGCCGGTGGGGCTGTCGCTGCTCTTACAGCCAGAGACAGCAAGAGCAGCGACGAGAACGGCAGAAAACAGGTAACGCATCACTACTTGATGAACAGCATCTCACGATAGGTGGGCAATGGCCACAACTCGTGCGGGATGAGCAGCTCGATGTGGTCCCCCACGTCGCGCAGGGCGGTCA
>JACCSI010000232.1 GCA_013813075.1 Acidobacteriota bacterium
GGGGGAGGGGAAATGCCGGCGGCGATTGGCGAGCAGCCCTGGCAGCGGCGCATGTGACAGCATCTGCCGCTTGAGCCGGTGGTGCGCGATGGAGGCGCGAGTCAGCTTGTCGCGGTAGCTGCTTGCGGTTCGGGCTGACTTTTCCGCTCGGCGAGCGATTTGGTCGCCGAGCCGCCCGTCGCGCCGCGCCGCCTTCAACGCCTCGCGCAGCGTTTGCACCCGTTGCTCGAGTTTGGCAACACGTGCGCCCACGTCCTGCGCACGCCAGCGTCGGAGCCAGGCTCCGACCGTCACCGCACCTCTCGTGGCGGGCTCTTACGGACGCGCGCACGTTCGACCGCAAACGCGATCGGCAGCAACAGCGGTTTGAGGATCATCGACCGCAACGGCGGAGTCAAGCGAGGCGCGTGGCCCAGACGGCCTGCTTCCTCGATGGCATCGGCGAAAAACGCCGCCGCAGGGTGCGCCAGGCCATGGGGTCGCACGAAGGCTTCGACGAACTCGCGTCCACGCGTCCGTTCGCCGGCGGGCGCATCCAGCAGCGCTTGAAGCTGCTGATAGTGTTCGGGCAGCGTCGCCGCCAGCGACAGCAACCCGCCGTTCACGCTCTTGAGATGCTGAAAGTGCAACGTCCCTTCTTGCGTGCGCGAAAATTCAGGGGCGTGAATCGAGAAGACTGGCTTGCCGAGAATGCCTGATTCGATTTGCGCGCTGGTATTCACGCCAACAACGGCAAGGCTGTACACCATCGAGTGGTAGTAGTCAGCGCGCGCGTCCGTATCGACCGGATTGGCGCCATGGCGAGGCCAGAGCGTTACTCGACCTGCGCCGCTGAAGTCGACGCCTTCCCACTGCGTGGCATTCTGGGGATGAGGACGTACCAGCACACCAATGTCGCGCAGGCGCGGGTCGTGATGCCGACGCAGCCCAACAATCCACGATTGCACGAACTCGACTTCGCGCGGCGTGATGAACGGCGAAGAGCACAAATACAGCAGATATTCGCCGACGCCGGGCACGCCGACCTGCTGAAGAAACTGCTCGCGCGAGAGACGCGGCGTCATCGTAAACCAGTGATCGTATGCCTGGGCACCGGTTACGCGAACACGTGCTGGTGGGATGCCGTGGAACTGGTACGCTTCGGTGCGCTGCGCGTCATTCCACACGGTGACCAGATCCGGCACCTCGTGCACGGCCCCTTTGGTTGTGAGGTGATCCCAGCTGCCGACGCACAGAATGCTGGGCACGCCCTGTCGTTGCCCGGCACGGACGTAATCGACCTGCTGCGACCCAAAATACAAGAGCGGGGTGAGCATCATGACGTCCGGGCGATGCTCGCTGATAATCGCCTCCGCCGTGGCGCTGACGGGAACGGACCGCTCGAGAAACCTGGTGAGGCTCGCAAGACCCACCAGTCGGCCGCGCGAACGCAGCGGCCACCATTTCCCCAGGTGCACCGCGATGTGTGGGGCCTGGCGGGCAGCCCGCGCCCGCAGCGCCGGCGCCGCGTCGTATCGCGGATCGAGATACCGCCAGTAATCGAGCGCCAGCCGCAGGGACAGCGACAAGGAGTGCCATCGGCTGCCCTTCGGGCTCGGCGAGTATCCAAACGTAAATACTGAAGGAAAGTCCGTGGTGAGGCGCTCGACCGTCGTCATTCCGCCGAGCGTGTCGCGGCGATCCGCGAGGAGATGGATGGCGTGACCGCGTTGCGCCAACTCACGCAACCCGTTCTCCAGGACGCGGAGAAACCCGAAATGGCTGACGGAAAGAAGAACTTTCACATTTTGGCGAAAGCTTCGCCCTGTCACTCACACGTACAGCCATGCGGCATACGCAGGCGACGTCGAGGAAGGTGCACCGGAGAGCGGTAACTCGCTACCCGGCAAACACTTAAAGTATACAGCGCCTCAACGCACCGCCGACCGATCGGGCACGTCGTCGCCGCGTTCTCGGAGCGTGTTCCGGACCTGTTGCAGTAGCTCGTCGACGTGGTCCAGTTGTTGAAGCGCGCCGGTCGTGGTCACGCGGAGGAATGAGGCCATCAGGCCAAGCTCTGACAACATTATGGTGAGCGCGACGCCAACCGCAGGAT
>JACCSI010000245.1 GCA_013813075.1 Acidobacteriota bacterium
GAGTGTCGTCGGTGTTTCTCGCGTCTGCCACGAGCCGAGCGGCGCCGAGAGAGTTGCGCGATGCCGGGCCGTCGCTGAACGGAGCGTTCTGGAGTGCCGATGGACAGGCCCTGCTCGTCCCGAAGGACGGTGACCTCTGGCGAGTGCCGCTCGACGGCACCGCCGGGATGCCGGTCTGGACCACTTCGGCCGCCGAGTCCAACATCGTCCTCTCACCCGACGGCGGCCGAGTGGCGTTTGTCCGCGGTCGTGAAATCGTCGTTCGGGCGCTGGTTGAGGGCCGGGAATCCACTGCCGTACGTGACGACCGGCCAATCGGCGGCGTCAGTTGGTCGCCAGACGGGCAGCATCTGATTTACACCGCCGGCGCGCGGGCGATTCGTCACGAACATACGCCGGCATATTCAGGTGCGAAAATTATCTATACGACCAACGAGAACGTCCCGGGTCAGACGTTCGTCGTTCCCGCGTCCGGCGGTCTCGCGACGACGCTCCTTGTGAGCGGTGGCGGTCAGCGACGATGGCTCGACCGCACACGCTTTTTGTTCGAGCGGACGTCGCCCGACTTCAAGCGGCGCACCACCTTCGTGGCCGACTTGACCGGCAGCCAGCCGACGGTGCTGCATGAAATTGTCGAAGAAAAATTCTGGAGCATGACCGGCGATGCCGGGGCCAACGCACAGCCATCGCCCGACGGCAAGTGGGTCGCGTTTCTCAGCGACCGGGACGGCTGGGATCATCTCTATGTCATGCCCGCCGGCGGCGGCGTTCCCGTGCAAATCACCAAGGGCCGCTTTGAAGCCTGGCGTCCGCAGTGGTCCCCCGATAGTCAGCGGATCGCCTTCGATGCAAACCAGCCGGGGCACTATGGCACCCGTCATCTTTACGTCGCCACCATCGGCGATCAGCCGTCTCGAGCCGTGGTGGACGTGGTAACGAGCGGCCGCGGTACCAACGTCGCGCCGCAGTGGTCGCCGGACGGGACCAGGCTGGTGTATCAACACACCGATCCCCAGAACTCGGCGGATCTGTTTGTGATCGAGCCGGCGACCAACAACATCGTGCGCTTATCGGACTCGATGCCCGCGACGATCGATCGCTCCGCGTTGGTTGCGCCCGAAGTCGTCCGCTACGCCGGCCCCGATGGGCAGGAGGTGCCGGCGTACCTGTTTCTTCCGAAGAATCTCGATCGGACGAAGAAGCATCCGGTCGTTGTCTGGATCCATGGCGATGGCGTCAATCAAAACTATGACGGCTGGCACGTGCAGCGCAATTACGCCGTGTATTACACCTTTCATCAATACCTGCTGCAGAAGGGCTTCATCGTCATCGCGCCAGATTACCGGGGCAGCATTGGTTATGGCCGGGCATGGCGCGAAGGTGTCTACATGGATGTCGGCGGCAAGGACGCGCAGGACGCGTGGATGGTGACCAACCACCTGAAGACGCTGCCGTACGTGGATCTCGCGCGGGTCGGCGTCTGGGGACTGAGCTACGGCGGATTTTTCACGCTGATTGCGGTGACCGACCAGCCGCAGATGTTTCGCGCCGCCGTGAATGTCGCCGGCGTGGTCGATTACGCCATGTATTACGAGGATCCGTATCACGGTGGATGGACCGCGAGCCGCATCGGGACGCCCGATCAAAATCCGGCGGTCTACGCGATGGCCTCGCCCGTCTCAAAGATTGATCGGCTCCGAACGCCGCTCTTGGTACTCCATGGCACGGCGGACGTGAACGTGCCGTACCTGCACTCGGTTCGCCTCATCGATGAAGCCCTCAAGAAGGGAAAGAGCCATCTCGTGGAGTTCATGACCTATCCCGGCGAGTTTCACTATTTCACGCGCGAACACGTGCTGCGCGACGCCTGGCGTCGGGTCGACGATTTCTTCGACAAGCACCTGAAATGACATCGTCGCTGCCGCAGACACAAGATGGGTATCGCCGGGCGTAACGGCGCGATCCTCCTGGCGGCTCTCCTCACGGCGTTGCCGGTGCGCGGCGCCGCGCAAGAACCGTCGCTCCAGGAGGTGCTGTCCCGAGTGGCGCAGTATGTCGCCGACTTCCACAGCCGACTCTCCGGCATCGTCGCGGAGGAACGGTATCACCAGGAAGTCAAGAGCACCGCCGGATTCGGCGGTCGCAGCACCGTACCCGTGTTGCTGCCGCGCAAAGATCTCGCCTCCGACCTGCTGTTCATCAGGCCGTTCAGTGCCGACCGCTATATCGAGTTTCGCGATGTCTTCGAGGCCAACGGCGTCCCGTTCGCGATCGTGACGAGCGACTGATGACGTTGTTTTTGTCGCCGGATGCCGCCAATGTGGACCGGGTCGCGGCCATTATCGAGGAAAGCGCGCGACACAACATCGGCAACATCCCTCGCAATATCAACACACCGATGTTGACGTTGTTTTTTCTCCAGGAGAATTCGCAGTGGCGCTTTCGATTCAAGCGCGCGCAAGGAAGCCAGCCCGCGCTTGGCGGCGCCTCTGCACCGAATCAGGATACAGCCGTCTTTCG
>JACCSI010000246.1 GCA_013813075.1 Acidobacteriota bacterium
TCTACAACCTGGGCCACGCGGCGTTCGAGTTCATCGAGGCACGCTGGGGCAAAGAGGGCGTCCGCCAGTTTGTCTTCTCATTGCGTAAGAGCGTCATTGGCGGAGGCGACAACGCATTCAAAGAAGCGTTCGATATGGAAGCGGAGGAATGGGATCAGCAGTTCGACCGTTATCTGAAGGATCGATTCAAGCCCTTCCGCGACAAGGAGCGGCCCGCCGACTACGGGCGCGACCTCGCCCCTAATCCGCAGAAAACACGCTACTCGAACGTGCTGTCGATCGAGCCGTCGCCGTCTGGCGATTTGCTGGCGGCGATGACGGGCAATCAGCGCGACCGCGAACTCGACATTGTCCTGCTGTCCTCGAAGGACGGTTCCGTGGTACGCAATCTGACGAAGGGGTTCGACCAGAATCTCGGCTTCGAATCCATTCCGACCCCCGGCATGCGCTTCAACAACGTGCCGTGGATGTCGTGGGCGCCCCAGGGCGATCGACTCGCCTACTTCGTGCGCACCGAGAAAGACCGCTCGCTGATCGTGCAGAACGTGATTAGCCGCAAGGTCGAGGTGAGGATTCCGATGATGACCGTCGACGCGCCCGAGTCGCCGGATTTCGCGCCCGACGGGCGGACCATCGTCTTTGCCGCCGCCAGCGGCCTCGTCAACGACATCTTCACTATCAATCTGGACACCAAAGAGGTCGTCAATCTGACCAAGGACGACTTCGCCGACTACTCGCCGACCTGGTCGCCGGATGGCCGGTCGGTCGTCTATCTGAAGCGCGTCAGCGGTAACGAAAAGCTGTTCAAGCTGGACCTTGCATCCGGAAAGAGCACGCAGCTCACCTTCGGTACGCACGACGAGGGCGGTGCGCAGTTCACCGATGCGGAGACGCTCGTCTTTACCTCTACCGCGACCGACCCGGCCAAGCCAATCGATCCTGACGTCGCCAAGAACGGTACCATCCCGAATGTTTGGACGCTCAACCTGAAGAACGGCGAACTGCAGCAGTACACCGATGCCCTCGCCGGCAATTTCTCTCCGGTGCTCCTCAACGGCGGCACCGACGGCGGTGCCAATTCGCGGATCGCCTTTGTCAGCTACTACAAGGGCGAATACGGGCTGCACACCCTCGATCGCAAGGAACCAGTCGCCAAGGCTGAGACCGCCGATTTCGGTGCCCCGGGACCGGTCATCGACTTCCAGGCGCCGATGACGCACACCCTGGTTGCCGAGAACAAGAAGGCTAAAGGCAAGTTCGAGAAGATGTTTCTCGACGGCAGACCGCCCGTCAATCTCGGCGTCACCAGTGGCGGCGACTTTTTCGGCGGGACCCAGATTTCGTTTACTGACGTCCTCGGCGATCAGCAGTTCAACATGTTTGCGGCGTCGGTCTCGCAGTACCGCACCATGTCGTTCAGCTACATGAACCTGGAGCGCCGCTTTCAGTACGCACTTCAGGGCTATTCACAGACACAGTTCTTTTACGGCCAACTCGAAGGGCTGTTCTACGATCCGGCGTTTGCCGGGATCATCGACCGTGACTACGCCGTCGCGACGCGGACGCTCCGCGGCGGGACGGCCTTCGGGATCTACCCGTTCAATCGATATCGGCGCGTTGAGGTCTACGGGGGATTCGTCAATTACCGGGAAGCGTTTGACGATCCGGGCGTTGAGTTCGAGGCCAACCAGTTCCAGCAGGAACAGTTCGGCCGCAACCTGTTCAACAGCGGCAATATGATGCCGCTTGGCGTCACGTTCATTCAGGAAACCACGGTGTTCCGCGAGTTCGGGCCACTCGCCGGCAGCACCATGCGCCTCAATTACGAGGGCGCACCAAATTTTGGTGCCAACACGTTGTCGCGCCAGACGCTGGACGTCGATGCGCGCAAGTACCTCCGCTTGGGCGGGTCCGGACTCCTCGCGATGCGTGCGCGCGGCTTCCGCAGCTGGGGCGAAAATCCCGGGTTCCTCTACTTTGGCGGCAACTCCGAAATGCGCGGCTACGATTACCTGTCGTTCATCGGACAGGACGCGTTCCACGTCAATGCGGAACTACGCTTTCCGCTGATCGAAGCGATGGCGACGCCGATCGGTATCCTCGGCGGCATCCGCGGGACCTTCTTCGCCAACCTGGGCGGCGCAGCGTTCGATACCGTGCCCTTCAAGTTGTATCGCAAGGACACCACCGTTGAGACTCCGCTGCTTGGCACTGGTCAAGGCAGCGGTCCACAGGGCCAACCGATCGCCGTGCCGCTCTATGGCGAGCCGCGCGCGGTGTCTGGATTCCGCCTCGTCGATTCGCGCGCCTCTTACGGCATCAGTCTCCAGACGTTCGCGCTTGGTTTCCCCGTCCATTTCGACTGGTCGTGGCGGACGCTGTTCAACCGGGACTGGGAAGACGTGGTGTTCGTGCGCGATGGCGGAAGTTCTGTCTTCCGCAAGCCGAAGTTCACAATGTGGATTGGGTACGACTTCTAACACTGCAGGGCGCGCCAACCGGGCGCGTCCACTTCGACAGATATTCGCGGACGGGCCCGCTATGTGGAGACGTTCGATGCAAGGCCTACTTGGCGGGCGCGCCTGTCTTCTTCCTGGATAGCCGTACGGCACGCCGCCCATGGGCCTGGCGGCTTCGCTCTTCGTCCTCCGGCGTCTCGATCAATAACGGCGCGACAGGTTTCGGGTGACCGTCCTCGTCGAGTGAGACGAACGTCAGGTAGGCTTTGCTCGTCAGCCTGCGCTCGCCGCTGGTAATTCCCTCCGAAAACACCTCTACTTCCACTTCGACCGAGGTCCGAAACGTGGCGTTCACCCTCGACTTGAGGATGATGATGTCGCCGACCCGAATTGGATGGAGGAAGTCCAGGCTATCGACGCCTGCCGTCAGCGCCAGCGCGTTGGTGTGACGGTGGCAGGCAATTGCGCCGGTAATGTCGATCATGTGCATCACCGTGCCGCCGAGGATGTAACCAAGAGGGTTGGAGTCGTTCGGCAGCACCACCTGGGACGTCTCGCTTGCCGAGTCTTGCCAGCGCTTCGCTATGAGGGCCATGCGCTCCAGATTAGCCCATGGCCCGTCGCCGTCCTCGAATCCGTTCGACTCGCCGACGCGCCCGTGGTGGTCGAGCCGCTAGTTCGCGGACTTCGACATCCGCATTTCGCTGCGCTCGAGGTCGAGAGACACGCGATACGGACTCAGGAATCTGTGGCCGACGATGCCGCCGAGTTCGAAACCGAGTAACACGCTCGGCGCGCGAAGGTTGAGGACCACGACCGAGAAGTTCGGGTACGCGATGTCGTCGAACTTCAGATTCACCCCCGGCAGCAGGAACGCGTCGCGATCCCAGCCTGACGTGCCGTACACCTTGAGCCCGATCTTGCGGCCTGGACGGGTTTGGAGCGACTCCGCGGTGGCGGTGCTGATCGAGATGACCTCGCCGCCAGTGTCAACGACGAAATACGTCGGCCTGTTGCCGTTGATCAAGCCGCGCACCATCGACAGGCGATGATGCCGGAGTGCCATCTTGATGTTGGCCGGTTCTTCTGGGAGTTTCTTCGCGATCGTCAACTTCTTCGTCGCGTAATCGATGGTCATCGACAAACCGAATGCCATCGGCGAGAAGCTCTCCGTTTCCTTTTTGGGAATGCCACGCAGCGCCGGAGCTTTGATCAGCACGGGCACATTCTGCATTTTCAAGGTGCCAATTTCGAAGTCGTCAATGCGGCCCAGTTGCAATCCGCGCAGCCCGACCTCGCCAACACCGGCACTCAACGTATAGGTGATCGGCCGCACGTTGGCTGATGACGCCGTCTGTCGCGAGATTGTCGTTTGTTCAGAGCCGGTGTCGAGTACGAAGTCCTGCAGGCGGTTGCCGTTGACCCGCACTTTGACGAGCACCTTGTCGTCGACGACGCGAAAATCGACCGTGTGCAGCCGATCGGCGGCCTCTTCCGGCATCGCCATTGGCTGTTTTTCACCGAACGACTTCAGGAAGCGCACCTGTGAACGGGACCAGGCCGCCTTATCGCTGCGATCTTTATTGGGGAGAAGGTTGATGTAATTGTTGTAGGCGGCAGCCGCCTGTTCGTAGCGGGCCATCCGCTCGTAGATGAAACCCACGGTGTGATGAATTTCGCCGTCGCGCGGCGACATCTTCAAGGCCGCCTGCGCTTCGTCGAGCGCCTCGTCAAGCTGCGAGCGTGACGCCATCGACCGCGCCAAGCCGTGCCGCGCTCGAGACGATTCGGGCGCGATCGCCAGCGCATCGCGCCAGGCTTCCTCGGCCTCGTCGAACAGCCCCGCGGACCAGATCGCGTCGGCATACGTCGACACCGCTTCGGGATTGCGCGGCGCCGTCGTCTTCAGCGAGGCGGCTTCGTGTTGGGCATCCTGGAACTGGCCGATACGGAGCGCCGTCCGGACAAACCCCATCCGCGCACGCAGCGCGAGATCGGTGTCCGGGGTATCAATCGCATTGCGGTAGGCTTGCAGCGCTTCCGTGAACCGGGTCTCGTCAAACAGCAACGACGCCAGCTGCAGTTGCAGTTCCGCGTCGTTCGTCGTGGTCGCCGCGTGCGGTCCCACCATCAGGGCCGCACAAACAGCCAGAGTCGAAGCCAAGCGCCGCAGAGTGACCATGGACGAACCTCTTTCCCGGATCTAACCACAGAACGCGCCGGACACCTCAGGATTCGACGCGGTGATCGAAGAGTCGGAGAGCCGGCACGGGAACGGGCGGCGCCAACCCGTCGTGGCAATCGCTGATGCGAGTCGTGTTACTTCTGAAAATACTTCGAATTGAT
>JACCSI010000257.1 GCA_013813075.1 Acidobacteriota bacterium
GCCAATGCGTTCGCGCAGCGAGGTATCGGTCGCGAGACGCTCGAGCGCGAGCTGCAGCGAATGTTCTTCGTCGAGCAGGTCGATGCTGATGGCCACGGGGTCGCGCTTCGGAGTGATGGTATCCAGCGCCCGCCAGCCGCGCGGATCGAGCGTGGGAATGTCGGCCAGGTGCGCGAGGTCGGTCGTGATCGTGACGCGCCCCGCGGCGATGCAGCGCAGCCACGACGCGGAGGTTTCGCGATTGGTCGGCCAGCGCAGACAGGCGCACATATCGGACGCACGCAGATAGGACGGCAACTCATCGTCCGACACAAAACCGGTGACGTGCACGCGATCCGCCACGCCCCAGCGCGCCGCGTCTTCGAGCACGTCGTAGTGGGTGGCGGCGCTGCCGACGAGCATGAAATGAAGCCGCGGATGACGCTCGACGACCGCACTCAAGGCGCGAATGAGCGGGCCGATGCGTTTCTCCGGCGTAATTCCGCCAAACGCTGTCAGAAGAATGGCGTCGACCGGTAGGCCCAATCGCGACCGCACCGCTGTTCGCCACCCCAGGACCGACGGGTCTTCAGACGCCCCAGGCCCGCCTGCGATCGGGTCGCGCACACCCATTTCGATCGCCGCCACCTTCGCCCGCGGATGCGTGTCCCGCAACGCGTCGCGCAACCGTGCATTGTGTACCACCGACATCCGCGACGATTCGATGACCAGCCGCACCAGCGGCCAGTGATGGTAAAGGGAGCCTCCGAGGCCGGCGGCGACGAGCTCGCCGGCGTCCTCCGGGGCCTCCGGATGATTGGCCCTCAACTCGGCCAGATAGTCCTCGCGGCGTGGCTTCCAGCGTTTGGTGAGGAACAGTGCCCGCGCCTGGTGCAGTTGGGCGTCGTGCAGGACCGCCAGTCCCGGGTAGCGGAAAAGATATGCCCACATGTAGTCGTGACACTGCGCGTTACCCATCTGGAACACGGTCAGGTCGTAGGGACGTCGGCGGTGCTTCCAGACGAAATCAGCTGCGTCGGATTCCGTAAACGTGTCGATCGAATGCCCGCGCGCGACCAGGAGAGGCAGCAGCTCTGCGGAATACGCGGCAATTCCGGACGTGCTGGGCGGGATTGGGGAGAACCACGCGAGGCGCCGCACAGCCTTGAGCTTACCCGACAGCTGGGACGAACCTGTGTGATAGAGTTTGAAGTTGAACTTGCGAAATTCTTCACAAGCTATGCGCGAGGTCGCGCCGCACGCCGGTTCCCGTTCCTGCGTGCCGCACCTTGGCACCTTGACACCCTGGCACTTGGACATCTTCTGATATGGGCGGCTGGGACGGTCTTGCGATCATGATCGCGGTCGGCGTCGGGTTTGGCGCCGTCTCGATCTTCATTTCGAGCTTCATCGGCCCGCGCAATCCCACGCCCGAAAAAATGGCGCCCTACGAGTGCGGCATGCCGCCGGTCGGCGATGCCCGGGAGCGGCAGTCAGTGAAGTTCTACCTGATTGCGATGATTTTTCTGCTGTTCGATATCGAAATTGCCTTCCTCGGGCCCTGGGCGATGTCCATTCGCCAGCTTGGGTGGCCTGGATTCGTGCAAATCGTCGTGTTTTTCCTGATTCTGGTGGTCGGCTACGTGTACGTCTGGCGTAAGGGCGTCCTCGACTGGGGCCCTGAGCACGATCCCGACTACGTCCATGCGCCAAGCCCCGGTCCGGCGGTCATCAAGAGATATCGGTATGGGACTCGAAACTGATTTTGAAATACCGGTGCTCACGACCAACCTGACAAAGGTGGTGCAGTGGGCGCGTCGCTCGGCCATCTGGCCCGTGACCTTCGGTCTCGCGTGCTGCGCCATCGAGATGATGGCGATGAGCTGCAGCCGTTACGACATCGCGCGCTTCGGCGCCGAGGTCTTTCGCGGCTCGCCGCGGCAATCGGACCTGATGATTATTGCCGGGCGCCTGTCGCGCAAAATGGCGCCCGCGTTGCGGCGGATTTACGACCAGATGCCGGAACCGAAGTGGGTGATCTCGATGGGCGCGTGCGCGTCGTGCGGCGGCGTGTTCGACAACTACGCCATCGTCCAGGGCTCCGATCAAGTCGTGCCGATTGACGTGTATATTCCCGGCTGCCCGCCGCGCCCGGAATCGGTCATCTACGGCATCGTCCAGTTACAGAAAAAAATCGACGCCTCCCGCATGTAGCTCCATGAACGCTACAGACC
>JACCSI010000263.1 GCA_013813075.1 Acidobacteriota bacterium
GAAAACGCCAGGCCACGGCGCGCTGACGACCCGCAGGTATGGGGCACGCCCTTCGTCATCACGTCATGATCCCGTCAGCCGATAGTGCCCTGTTTTCGCGCCTTCCAATGCCAACAGATGCGCTTTGGTGTCAAGCCCGCCGGCGAACCCCGTGAGTTTGCCCGTGGATCCGATGACCCGATGGCACGGCGCAATGATCGAGACCGGATTTCTGCCGTTTGCCGCCCCGACAGCCCGCACCGCACTGGGATTCCCAATTTGTCTCGCGATCTGCCCGTAGGATCGCGTCTCCCCGAACGGAATCGTGAGCAGTGCGTTCCACACCTGGCGTTGAAACGCCGTTCCCGTCACATCCAGCTTCACAGTGAACTCTTTCCGCTGCCCAGCAAAGTATTCCCCAAGCTGCCGCGCGGTCTCGACAAGCACGGGATGCCGGTCGTCTTCTGCTTCGACGGTCAGCCGCACACGACGCGGGCAGTCCTTCGCCCACAGGATGCCGGCGAGGCCTTCATCCGTCGCAATCAACGTCAGCCGCCCGATCGGAGAGTCCACCATTTTGTAGACGTAACGCTTCTCTGTTCTGTCAACGACCTTGGCCATTGCGATGCTCCTCTCGACATCTGTTCCACTTGAATATAGAGCGCGCACGGCAACCCTGCTCGCCGGTTTCGGACAGCGTGTCACGAATAATTATCATGTCCGAAAATGGCTGGAAGCTCTTCGCCTGTTGCCGTATGGTGGGGGTCATGGATCAGGATAGCCGCGGGCTCTACACCGCCCTGACAGCCCGCGATTCGCGATTCGACGGCGTGTTCTTCGTCGGCGTCACGTCGACCGACGTGTACTGCCGGCCGATTTGTCCCGCGAAAACGCCCAAAGAGGCCAACTGCCGCTTCTTCGCCACGCCGCAGGAAGCCGAGCAGGAGGGCTTTCGGCCCTGCCTGCGTTGTCGTCCGGAACTGGCGCCGGGGAGTGCGCCGGTGGACGATGCGCAACGCATTGCGCAGCTGATTGTGCAACGACTGGAGGAAGGAAACCTCGGCGAGAAGGCGGGACTCGAGGAGGTCGCGGACCAGTTCGAGCTGAGCTCACGGCAGCTTCGCCGCATCGTCCTGAAAGAGCTGGGGGTACCGCCGATCCAGCTGCTGCTGACCCGCCGGTTGTTACTGGCCAAACAACTGTTGACCGAAACGACGCTGCCCATCACCGAAGTTGCGTTCGCCAGCGGATTCTCGAGCCTGCGTCGGTTTAACGACGCCTTCACCGGGCGTTATGGGATGCCGCCGACACGCCTGCGCAAGAGGGCGACTGACGACGCCGGCGCGATCGCTGACAGCGAGACGTCAACCCTGCAACTCTCGTATCGTCCACCATACGATTGGACGGGCATTCTCGGTTTTCTCGCGGCCCGTGCGCTTACGGGCATCGAGCAGGTGACGGACAGCTCATATGCCCGCACCGTGCAGCTGGGCAAGGCGAAGGGCTGGATCACGGTAACGCAGTCGAAGAAGCGGCACGCGCTCAGCGTCGAGTTCACGCACAGCCTGACGCCCGTGCTGCCGGCAGTGCTCAGCCGACTCCGGGCGCTGTTCGATCTCAACGCGCGGCCCGACCTGATTGCAGAACATCTCGGCAAGGACGCGCGCCTGCAATCTGCCGTCAAGGCCAACCCTGGCCTGCGCGTGCCCGGTGCCTTCAGCGGCTTCGAGATGGGCCTGCGCGCGATTCTGGGTCAGCAGGTGACGGTGAAAGCGGCCACCACCCTTGCCTGCCGCTTTGTCGAGGCGTTCGGTGAACCCATCGTCACGCCGTTTGCGGCGCTGAATCGCCTGACCCCCGCACCAGCTCGAATCGCCCAGGCCAGCGTCGATGACATCGCTCGACATGGCATTGTCTCCTCGCGTTGCAAGAGCATCATCGCGTTGGCGCAAGTGCAGGGATCGGGCGGGCTTGGTCTCGACGGAGGTGCGCATCACAATCCCGACGACTCCATCAAGCGGCTGGCCGAATTGCCGGGGATCGGCCCGTGGACGGCGCACTACATTGCGATGCGCGCCCTTCGCTGGCCCGACGCCTTTCCGAAAGAAGACATCGTGGTGCGTCACAACCTCGGTGGCGTCACGGCAAAAGAGGCAGAGGTGTTGTCACAATGCTGGCGGCCGTGGCGCAGCTACGCGGTCATGCATGTCTGGGCCATGAAAAGGCCTTTAATGACCTCGGAGGTGGTGGCGTCTGATTGAGCCGCTGAGCGGCGTTTTCCGCAAACTTAAGGCTGACCACTCTTGCGCGTTGCGGCAGCGTCGCGAGTTCTCACTATTTGAGGAGCACCGTCTCCGGGTACTGTGCGACCCATCCGAACCAGAAGGCGCGGTGGGCTGGAACGCGCGCGAGCCGGACACCGGCCTCGCTCACCAGCGCGTCGGCCGTTTCGGCCCACCGCTGACCGTTCGTATCGCGGAGTATTCCGTCGGCGCCGCGCGCGCGCAAGGTGTGCGCGCCGCGCTCGTACACCACATTGGCGCCCCCCTTCGATGTGACGACAAGAAAGCCGCGGCCTCCCGCCTCGAATGCGTAGAGTGGTTCGCGTCGCAGCCGATCGACGGAAATGGCGACGGGTGATGCGTCCTTCCCGATAATCTCGGGCCGCAGCACCAGTACTTCGTCCTTGTTCTTGAGCCGTGAATCCGTCGCCGGCACTTCGAACATCAACTGGTCCGTCGCAAAGTAGTCGCGATACGCTGCCCCTTCGGCGTAGTCGCGCTTGTAGCCGGTCTCGAGCGACAGCACCGTGGTCGAGGGATGCTCACGCCTCCACTCGCCCCACGTCGTCGTCACGACGGCATGGAAGGGCAACTGCAGGCCGCTGTCAACGAGCGACCCGACCACCGGTACGCCCTCGAGCGACGACCACAGACTCCGCGTTTCCTCGTCGAACATCAGCTTGTTCGACCGGTACAGCAGGCCGCTCGTCCCGAAGGTGAAGCGGCGGCCGGCGGTGCCGCTCTCATACGGAATCACCGTGCCGCAGAGGGTGCAGTAGACCACGGTCAGGTCAACGCCACCGAGCCGGTCGGTCGCCATTTCGTGCCACGCGAGGATGCGCTTTGGATAGGCGCGCGCGTCGCCGTTGACGACAATGCCGAACACGATGTGACCGTCGCGAAGCCAAGGGGCTTGCGCGGCCGGGACGTTTTTGGGGGAACGGAGTGGCGGAATGCCATTGACGGGCACGCCGCCCCAATCGATTTCATCCAAGCGTATCGTGGCCCTCACCCGCGAAGGGAAGAACGCCCGGAACCGCGGGTCGATCTTCGAATAGAGTTCGGCTTTGAAGGCTGCATAGTCCTGATGCGGGGCGTATGGCAGCGCCCACATCCATCGTCGCCACGCGCGCAGATTGTCGCCAAATCGATTGCGGGTCTGCCGTTCCAGGAACTGCGTGAGTCGGCGCCGCGTGTCTGCGCCTTGACGCTCCCGAGAGGGCAGCACGGGGAAGTCGTCGCGCGCCACCGTGCCACCCGATCGCTCCTCGTCCACCGGATCGTCGAGGGTCTGAGACCCTGGATCCTCGGCGGCTCGAGGCCCCCGTGGCGACGGCAGGAATCTGGCGACGTCCACGATCATCGCGGCGTGGCCGTCTCGCCAGCGAGCGGCGATTTCTTCTCGTGCCGCCTGTGCCTGCCGTTGATCAGGCCCGGCGGCGGCGATGAATGCCTGCCAGGGCGGTTCGCCAAGTCCCCGCTCCTGCGCGGTTGGCGCATGACTTGCGGCGACCATCGCGACAGCAAGCATGAGATAGCGTCGCCGCAGAGCCTTATTTTTGTGGGCGCGCACGATGCCTCATGGTCTTGAACACGCCCAGGAAGGCGAGAATTGGCAATCTATCATTTCGAGCCGACAACACGCGGCACACGTTCGTCACGAAGGATGTTTGACCTGTTTCGCAGCGATTCCGACGGTTCCGGTCCCGGGCGCAACCGGCAAGAGACGAACGCTCGATACGCGCAGGCCGTCGCGCGCTTCGACTCGCAGCGTGCGGCCCTCAACCGTGATTTCCTCGCCAATCGCCGGAAAGCGGCCGAGAACGGCGGTGAACAGTCCGCCCACGGTGTCGACGCTCTCGTGGGATTCGTCGACCAAACGGACGCCGGCTGCCTCTGCAAACTCCTCCACGCGCATCAGTCCGTCCAGGAGCAGGGAGCCGTCTGCCTCGATCGTCCCCTCAGTTGGAGCGTTGACCTCAGTTGATAGCGTGTCGTCGATGCGGCCGACGAGCGCTTCGAGCAGATCCCTCAGAGTGACCATGCCTGCCGTTCCACCGTACTCATCGACCACCACGGCCGTGTGGCAGCGGTTTGCCCGCATGTCTTCGAGGAGTTCGGCAGCGAACCTTGTCTCCGGCGCCAGCATGGGTGGCCGAATCAACGAGCGGAGGTCGAAGGCGTGCGGCGGCGCGGTGCGGTGCTTGAACAGCTCTCGCACGTGGAGAATACCGAGCACGTGGTCAAGCGAGCCTTCGTAGACGGGCAATCGGTTGCGACGCGTGGTTTCTGCGATGCGGAGCAACTCCTCGAGCGTCGAGCTCACCGGGACGGCTTCAATTTCGGTGCGAGGGGTCATCAGGGAGGCGGCGGTCAGGTCTCCGAAGGCGAACGCGCGGCGCGCAATCCGCGCCTCGGCGTCATCGACCACTCCCGCATTCTGCATGCCGGTCACGAGCAGACGCAGCTCCTCGACCGAGTGGACCATTTCGTGTCCGCTCGCGGGTTCGAGTCCAAAGAGCTTCAGGGTCCCGTTACCCACGGCATTGAGTGCCGTGATCGGCCACTTGAACACCGCGTGAAATACCTGAATGGGGCGGGCGACCCACAGGGACGTGATCTCGGGACGCTGAAGGGCGAGACCTTTGGGGGCCAGCTCGCCAATCACGATGTGGAGGCCGGTGATGATTGCAAAGGCGACGCCGATCGCCACTCCGTGAGCTGCCGCCGGAGCGAATCCGCCGACAACGAACGTCAGCGGGGGTTCCAGCAGATGCGCCAGGGCAGGTTCGCCGATCCATCCCAGTGCGAGCGAGGCCAACGTGATGCCGAACTGCGTGGCGGCGATGTACGCGTCAAGATGCCCGACGACTGCTTTCGCGGCTGCGGCACCAGCGCGCCCCTCGTTGACCAGCTGTTCGAGGCGTGAGCGACGGACCGCCACGATCGCAAACTCAGTGGCGACGAAAAACCCATTCGCGATGACGAGAAGAAAGACTGCGGCCAGGCCAAAGGTCGAAGACAACTCCATGGGGTATTCTGGCACTTGCGGACGCCGGCACCCGTGCACCGTACCGCCCAGTGGGGCGCCTGCT